>JBARNF010000513.1:0-1518 GCA_049802835.1 Bradyrhizobium sp. | reverse complement strand
GCGCTATGGAAGCATCGGCTTTCGGGGCAAAGGGCGCATGGTTTCGCCTGCTGTCGGCTCACCCCGGTTGCGACTGACCCCGGAGCGGACATTGCAAGTCTTCGCTAACCGCGTCGCGGAACACTGCTTGCTTGCGCGAGCTCTACGGTGGAGTACTACGTGCTAACCTCGCGCAAATAAACCCTCCGAGCATAAATGAGCACACAGTCCCTCTGCCGTGCGGTGGCGCAACGCAATCTCGTATCCTTCACGCACAAAGGCGAACACTACACGGTTGAACCGCATTCTGTCGGCTACGAAGCTCCGGACGAACGCGGCAACAGTCCTCTGCTGTTGCGGGCTTGGCACGGCGGACGCTGGACCGACTTCCAAGTGAAGTTTATGAGCCCCATCGAAATTCGCAGCGAACAATTTTCTGACAGAACCGGGCATGTGGCGCTTTGGCACATACTCTGCGACGTTTCCGGTCGCCGATCCGAACCAAAGTATCCGCTTCACTAGTGTTCTTGTTTGTGTGCTGACAGAGCGCGACGGCCGCCTCCGGAAACGGTCCGCTTATGGCCCATCGCGAAATCATGCTACAACGCTAAGCTTGGTGCTATCGGGGAAAGGCGGACATGAGCAGTCCGCATTCTATTCAATTTCGCGGAAGCTGCCGACTACGCATGGCCGCCGAGGATGGCCGCGATCTCGTGTTGCAACCGCGTCGGCAGGATGGTGGCGACCGAGCGCAGGAAGGTGTCCTTGGTCACGCCCGATATCATCTCGGTCGGGATGAACAGGCCCGACTTCCGCTTCACGATCGGCACACGGCCGGCACCGGTGCGGGCAAACACCTGCCCACCGAGATCGAGGCCGACCCGATTCGGGAAGCGGCCGCCCTTGATGAAGGCGCCGGTAAACACCCGCCGATGATTCCAGGGGGCAGCGGAAACGCCCTTGCGCGTCTCACGCGCGCCGAAATACTTCAACGACACATCGCCGCCGCGCGACTTGAGCGCGTATGTCGAGCCGCTCGGCTTCTTTCTGACGGCCCGCACGATCACCGGACGCTTCAATCCGGTCTGCGCCGTCAACGACCGTACGACGCGGGTTGCCGTCATGTCGCCGGTCCGGCGGACGGCGCGGCCGATCGCAGCCGGCGCCTTCTGCTTGGCCAGCTTGAACAGTTCGGCCAGGTGCTCGACCTGCGATGCGTCGATTTCGAGCGTCGTGAACGCCATCGCTATCGTCCCTTGAGACTTGCCCGGAGGCTCGCCAGCCGCTCCGTCGCCGCCGCACGCAATCCGCCCGAGCGCGCGTCCTCGATCAGGGTACGTGACACATAGGCCGCCGATTGAACGGCGCTCTTGGCATCACCGCGTACGGCGGCGGACACGCCACGCATGATCGCTTGCTTTCGTTCATTGCAGCGGCAACCCATGGCATCCCCGAAATGGCAATCGCCACACCAGCGCCGCTTAGCTCGCGGGTGATCACAAACGCGGTTGCTCGGTGCGAGAGCGCGCGGTGTGGCGA
>JBARNF010000512.1:0-2402 GCA_049802835.1 Bradyrhizobium sp. | reverse complement strand
CGACTGGCGCGGATCGCGCCGTGGTATCAGGCGCGCTTCGAGGCCTTCCCGCCGCCTGAGGGCCTCGTCCCCGGCGCTGTGGTCGCCATCGCCAAGGCCGGCAAGCTCGCTTATCTGCAGGCGATCGGCTTTCAGGACCGCGCCAGGACGGTCCCGATGAAGATCAACTCGATCTTCTGGATCGCCTCGATGACCAAGCCCGTCACCAGCGTCGCGGCGATGATCCTGGTCGATGACGGCCGGCTCGATCTCGATGCCCCGGTCGCCCGCTATCTGCCCGAGCTCGCGGAGATGCAGGTGGGCGTACGCAGGACGGGCGCGTCCGGCCGGACGGAATATGGGTTGGAGGCGCCGAAGCGTCCGATGACGGTGCGCGACCTGCTGCGCCACACCTCCGGCCTCGTCTACCCCGAGCTGGATTTCGCCTATCCGGCAGGCGGCCTTGCCGACCCGGATGCCGATGCGGGCATCCGGATGATCCACATGTTCTATGGCTGGAGGGCCGTGTACCGGCGCGACAGGACGCTGGCGGACTTCGTGTCGAGCCTCGCAAGTCTGCCGCTCGCCCATCAGCCCGGCGAGGTCCATGAATATGGCTGGAGCGTCGACGTGCTCGGCCGGGTCATCGAGGTCGCGTCCGGTCAGCCGCTCGATCAGTTCCTGCGCGCGCGCATCTTCGACCCGCTGCACATGGTCGACACCGGCTTCTTCGTGCCGAAAGAGAAGCTCGACCGTCTCGTCGACGCGCCGATGCCGGAACGGCCGCCGATCTGGGACGTCACGACGCCGCCGAAGCTGTTTGCCGGCGGCGGCGGCCTGGTGTCGACCGCGCCCGACTATCTCCGCTTCTGCCAGATGCTGTTGAATGGCGGCGAACTCGATGGCGTGCGCGTGCTCAGTCCGCAGGCGGTGAAGGAAATGACGACCAACGCGCTGCCCGAAACGATCAGCATCTTCGGCGGCGACGAGGTCGGCGCGCGTGCGGGAACGACGTTCGGGCTCGGCTTTGCGATACGTAACAATCCTGTTTCCAGCTGGGTCCCCGGTGCGCTCGGGAGCTTTGCCTGGGCCGGCCACTGGGGCACCTATTTCTGGATCGATCCGGCGGAGCATCTGATCGGCCTGCAGATGATCCAGGCCATGCCGGGCAGCAAGGCGCGCAAGGCCCTGCTGCCGGCCGGGATCAACCGTCTCGTCTACGGTGCATTGACCGCGTCAGCGCCAGAGCGCATCGCGGAGCCGAGCCCTGCGACGCCGGCGCCTCGGTGAGATGGCGGGGATGGTGTCGCAAGGGTGGCGCGTGCATTGCGGAGCCAGGGCGGCCTTGCTAGTTTCGGCTCGGTCGAAACGAGAGGCTGCGGTGACGGAATCGGACAAGGCGCGAGAGGTGCTCGCGGCGCTGAAGTCGGCGGAAGCCGCGGCGCCGGACAGCGCGCTGCAGACGCTGAACGGCCTGATGGGGGTGGTGCGAAGCGAGAGTTTTGATCACTCGCTCGAACTGGATGACGCGCGCGCTGCGGCGTTCCTGTCGATCTGCGAGGTCGGCAAGGCATTGCATCGTGGACAGCCGGTCGATGCGCTGTGGCCGGCGGCCGTGTCGGCGACCGAACGCTGGATGGCGCTCGCCCGGTGAATGAGCCCGCGGGCCATTGGTCAACGTGCCCGCACGGCAGGCGTTGGCGGGCGATGACGACAGGCGACCTCGCGGCGGTGGATGCGGTCGCCGCCGAGGTCCACCCTTTCTATCCCGAAGACGCGAGCATTCCCGCAGAGCGGCTCGAACTCTATCCCGACGGCTGCCGCGTGCTCGACGCTGCGCACCGGGACGATATGGGCGACGCCATCGGCGGCTATGTCGTCAGCCATCCCTGGCATCTCGGCAAGCCGCCGGCGCTGAACGTCCTGATCGGCCGCTTACCCGCGCGCGCGTCGACCTACTATATCCACGATCTCGCGCTGCTGCCCGAGGCGCGCGGCACTGGCGCGGCCGGCACGATCGTGAGGCAGTTGCTGCGCCACGCCGCCGAAAGCGGTCTCGGTACGGTGTCGCTCATCGCGGTCAACGACTCCGTGCGGTTCTGGCGGAGATACGGGTTCGACATCGTCGACCTCCCGGAGATGCGCCCTACGCTCAGCAGCTACGACAAGCGCGCACGGCTGATGATGTGTGACGTCGCCACCTGAGCCGGGCCGGGCGCGCGTTTGCCGGTCCGGTGCGGATCGTCATGACCCCGACGACGCCGTCTCCCAATCAATAGCGATAGGGGCCGGGCTGGCGCGCGTAGGCATAGGCCGGGTTGATTCCGCAGCCGGCGTCGGTGCCGGAGGCGGCGGCCTGGCACTGCCGGTAGGTCGCGAACTGGCAGTTTCCCGGATAGCCCCAGATCCGTCCCTGCAGGCAG
>JBARNF010000511.1:0-8388 GCA_049802835.1 Bradyrhizobium sp. | reverse complement strand
GCTTTGCCCACCCTCATATGGGGTCTTGTGAGTCAAGTCTCGTTTGATAGGTCGGGTTGTTTTTTTTCGATGGGCCGTTCGTTCCTTGAGGCGGTGTGTTCGGTGGAGCAAAGCCGACGTCCGCGCGCTCTCCATTTAGCGCCGTAGCGGACGGCGGCTTTGCGGTGGGCCGAGCGATGTCTGGCGCGACGAACCGGCGGTCTCGGTCGAGGACTGGCTTGCGAAGATCCTGCAGCTGTCCGCTGCATCACCTCATATCCGGTCGGATGAAGTCATCCGGGCCCATGTTCCGCATGCTTGCGGCGAGAAGCCAAAGAGGATGAGACCCATCTACAAGACGGCTGGTGGTACAGCCCTAGGGTGGCACGGTCATCATCCATCCTCGCAAGACCGCGGCGAACCGCGGGCCTGATCGCGAAGTTAGTTTACGCCTTCATCAGGGCCTCCTCGGGCACGAGGCCGGTCTCGAGATAGCGCCACAGAGCCACGACGAGCTTGCGCGCCAATGCCACGATGGCGATGCGTCTGGCGCGCTTGCCGGCGTTGAGCGTGCGGGTTCGGAACCAGCGGCTGAGCGCGCTGTCCGGTTGATGACGCACCCAGAGCCAGGCCAGCTCGATCGTCTTCAGGCGGACGTGCGGATTGCCCGCCTTGCTGATGCCCTGCTCACGATCGATGCCGCCGCTCTTCCACGGACTCGGGGTCAGGCCGCAATAGCTGGCGACCTCGCGCCGGTTGCGGAAGTCCTTGTAGAACAGCTCGCCCGCCAATGTCGTGGCGAAGGCCGGCCCGAGCCCCTTCAGCCGCTGCAGCTGCTCCCGCCGCTTGGCCATCGCCACAGGAACGGCAGCCGCCTGCGCCGCCGCCTGGCTCTGCTCCAGCGCCGCGAGCTGCTCGCGTACCAGCATCAGACGCGCATGCTCGCGCCTGACCTCGGCCAGAACGTGGGGCGGCAGCGGCTGCCCTTGCCAGTCGCGTTGCTGCTCCAGCCAAGTGAGCCAGCTGCGGCGACGCGGAGTGCCGACCTCCAGGCCGGACAGCCGCAGCAGCGCCTTGATCCGGTTGGTGTGGGCCGTCTGCTCGGTGACCAGCCGGTCGCGCTCGCGGCTGACCCGCCGGGCGTCCTCCTGCTCTACCGTCGGCACTCGGACGATCCGGACCACCCGCGGCTCGCCGCGCAAATGAGCCATCAGCGTGCGCAGCAACAGCTCGCCGTCGATCCGGTCCGTCTTTGCCCGCCGCGCGCGCTGCTCGACCGCGATGCTTGCAGGGTCGAACACCAGATTGCCGATCCCGGCCGAGACCAGCAGCCGGTGCAGCCAGAAGCCGTCATAGCCGGCCTCGTAGCAGCTCACCACGCGCGGCTCCGATCCAAGCTTCTGCGCCGCCCGGGCCCGCGTCTTGGCGATCAACGCCAGCAACCCGGCGTGATCGCCTCCGTCCAGCTTCTGCCGCGACATCCGTCCCTGGTCGGGACTGTGCGACGTGATCAGCCAGCTCTTCTGGCTGAGTTCAATCGCAACGAAAATCGTGCCAGTATCTCCGGCGGTGAGCGTGCCATTGGTTGATGCTTGCATCTGACTCTCCGAGGGTTCGAGTGTGGAAACCCAAACCTATCGGAAGGGCTCGCTCACCGCTCCCCCATGGAATCTACGCAATCCCCTTTTGATGTCGTGCCCGACGGGCGAATCAGCTGCGCGGTTTATCCTGATGATCGATCGTTCGTCGTTCTCGCAGCGATCAGAAATCACATGCACGTCAAAACTAATTTGTTGCGTCCTCTCAACGGGATCTCGCGCGCCGCATCATCCGCGCCAGAAATTTCACTTTCGTTTTTACAGAATCGTGTCTATCCTCCACCCATCCCGCCTCAACGAGAGGGGCGTACGCGCGGTCGTCACGAGACGCGAGGCGGGAGGCGGTGGACGTGTCGGGTTGCAGCGTGGCTCTGTCGCGCGGACGAACAATCTCGATGCGGACGTGAAGTCGTGTGGTCCTGGCCTCCCGATGCTGAGGTCAAGCTCGCCGTTGAGATGCGAAAGCACCAGCGCGGGCGATGGGGGCAATCAAGCCGGTCCCCAGGGAGAGCACGAAGCAAGCGTTAAAACCATCGCGCAGGGAAGGCTGGGCTCGTCCGGCTGCACCTGTGGTTCCTGCCCCGTGCTTCTTGTTCGCACGGGGGCCATGGGCGTCAGCCGACGCCCAGCCTTTCCTGCGCCCTCGATTGTCGAGGGACGAAATCAGCCCATCGCTCGGACGCGAATCGCGCCGCGAGAACGACGCTGCGTGCCCCGTCGCTGTTTGACATGTGAAGACGAACGCTGGTGCTGACTGAGATCAGCGAGCTTGAGGCGTAGGGTGGGCAAAGCAGCCGCCCGCAGGGCGGTCGCGTGCCCACCGTCGCGAGGCAGACTCGGAGCTCAATGGTGGGCACGGCGCGCGCGAGAGCGTTGCATCAAACACGCACCGTGGGCGCGCCTTTGCCCACCCTACGGCACTTCGCTGTCATCGTGCGCGAAGGCGGGGAGCCAGGACGCACTGGCAGCCATGATTGACCGAAGGAGCACGGCGTACTGGATGCCCGCCTGCGTAGGCATGACGACCGAGCTTGAAGCCGACTTACTGCGTCGCCCGCGCCAGCGAGAATTCGCCGTTGCGCACGCGGTCCGGCATCCTCTCGACGAAGCTCGCGACCGCGTCCTCGCCATAGGTGGTGACGAGTTCGGCCAGTGCCGCGAACAGGCTCGCCTGCGCCAGGCAGTCGCCGTCGACGCCGTCATGGCGCGCTTCCGCCCAGGCTTCGTTGAGATAGCTGAGCGCGGCCTGCTTCTGCTCGTGATCGGGCAGGGCGGCGGGGAGGGCGCTGAAAGGCAGGGGAAAGCTCATTGAATTCAGTCTGGCGAGGCCGCGAGGCACGTTGACTTCCGAACGCGGGCGCGTCCGACCCGTGGGGTTTACCACGCAGCGCACGGACGCCTAGGCCAGTTCTTTAGGAAAGGTTAACAGGGTTAACGCAAACGTGGATAACGCCTGAGAGTCCAACCCCGTGAGCCGTCAATTGGCGTAGCGGGCGGTGAGATCGCGCGAGATCTTGGAGCCCTCGTCGATGTAGCGGCGGATCGCGACCATCGCCGCGGGCGTACAGGTCCGGTAGGTCTGCTGGAAGCCGTTGTAGCCGCGGTTGAAGCCGGCGATCATGCGGGCGCGGCGCTCGCCCGAGGGGGTCTCGGCATCGATCAGCGCCTGCATCTGGTTGCGCCATTTGGCGCCTTCGTTGCTGCCGCAGATGCCCCTGAGGTAATGCAGGGTGCCGAGGATCTCGGACAGCCGCTGCAGGTCGCCGTCGAACGGCGCAGCCGCATCCTGCGCCCGCGCCGGGACGATGGCGCAAGCCGCAGAGAGCATCAGGACGGCCAGCAGGCGCTTGGAGATCATGGGAACCACGCCAGTGATATGCCTTTGCCGGGCGGCAGACGCAAGGCGCGCCTACAGCAGGGCCCGGGCCGCGGCGATGATGTCCGGCAACCCGTCGGTCAGCGGCAGGCCTTCCAGCGCATCCGGGACGCGCCATTGGAAGTCGTCCAGTTCCGGGTTCAGCCTGATCTCGCCGGCCTGCCAGCGCGCGGCGAACGGCAGAATCACGTAATGGCCGCCGCCGCCCTGGGCCGGCAGAACCTCGCGCCAGCCGGCCAGCCCCGTGATGGCCATCGAAAGCCCCGTCTCCTCCATCACCTCGCGCGCCAGCGCGTCGTGCAGGCTCTCGCCGAACTCGACCCGGCCGCCCGGCAGCGTGTAGACGCCCTTGGCCGGCGAGCGGGCGCGGCGCACCAGCAGGATTTTGCCGTCGCGAAAGATCGCGGCGCTGACGGCGAGCTGGGGATGGCGGGGAGGCGTGGGGACGACGGTCATCGCGTGCTGCTCCGGGACGATGCGACCTTATATGAAGCGTACCGTGCTTTCAGCCCCGTCGCACGATGGTTCAGTAGCTCGCCATGATCGCGTCGACCGTATCGACCTCGTCGACCGGGTCCGGATCGATCTCGATGTCGCCGTTGATGATGCCGCCGGCCTGCGTCACCAGCGGCTTGACCCAGCCGGCGGCCTCCTCGGCGAGCTTCGCCTTGGTCTTGTCCTGCTTGGCCTCGCGCATCGCGTCGCCCACCGCGAGCAGGATATCGGTCATGGTCTTCGTGAGACGATCGAATTTGTCGCGAATCGACGGATCGGCCTGTTCATAGGCCTCGATGACGAGATCGCGGGCCTTGAAATTGGTGTGGGTGAAATGTTCTGGATAGGTCAGCGGCGTCCACGCCAGGAAGTCCTCGGCGCATTCCGGAATGTCCGGAATCATTTCGAGCAGCATCACGGCTTCGTTGAAGTGATTCAGATAATCGGTGGCGAGCCCGGTGCGCGGATTGATGTTGGCCGCGCGCAGGATCGCGGCACGCGCCGGATCAACGGCTTTGCCTGCCGGTCGCCGGGTTGTGCGATCGGAATGCATGGAGTGTGGGGCCGCGGCGGTCATCCGCCGCAGTGTTGGCAACCGGAGTTAAAAGGTGCTGAACACACGACGATTTGAGTGAGATTATGTGTGGACGCTTCGTGATCACTTCACCACCCGCGGCGCTGCGGCAGATGTTCGGCTACCAGGAGCAGCCGAACTTTCCGCCGCGCCACAACATTGCGCCGACACAGCCGGTTCCCGTAATTTTGCTGGATCACGACACGCGCCATTTTCGCCTGATGCGCTGGGGCTTCATGCCCGCCTGGGTCAGGGATCCCCGTAATTTCACGCTGCTGATCAACGCGCGTTCGGAGACCGTACGCGACAAGCCCGCGTTCAAGAATGCGATCCGTCGGCGCCGCGTGCTTGTGCCCGCCGACGGATATTACGAATGGCAGGTGATCGACGGCCGCAAGCGTCCGTTCTTCATCCACCGCCGCGACCGCGCGCCACTCGGTTTTGCTGCCCTCGCCGAGACCTGGATGGGACCGAATGGCGAGGAGGTCGACACGGTCGCGATCGTGACGGCGGCTGCGAGCGCCGATCTCGCCATGCTGCATCATCGTGTTCCCGTGACGATCCGGCCGGACGATTTCTCGCTCTGGCTCGACTGCCGCTCCGATGATGCCGACGAGGTGATGCGGCTGCTGGTCGCGCCGCGAGAGGGCGAGTTCGCGTGGTACGAGGTGTCGACGCGGGTCAACGCGGTCGCCAACGACGACGAGCAATTGCTGCTGCCGATGACCGCGGAGATGCGTGCCGCCGAGGACGCGCAGCGCAAGCCGGCGAAGAAGGTTGCATCACGCAAAGTTTCAACAGCGCCCGCCGATGACGGACAGGGGAGTCTGTTCTGAAATGGAGCGCGCATAGCGTTAGGTGTGGGATGCGAGCTCTTGCCGCGATGGCGGTCGGCTCCCTCGCCCCGCTTGCGGGGAGAGGGGTGGGGTGAGGGGCAGACGCACGGGAAGTGTTCGTGGTGAGACCTGTACCCCCTCACCCGGATTGCATCTGTCGATGCAATCCGACCTCCCAGCGCGAGCGAAGCTCGTCGCGCCCCCGCAAGCGGGGCGAGGTGACCACCGAGTACGCGGCGGCGTGTGGGGGCAATCGTCATACGAAAATTTTCAGCGCCGCATGCTGCAGCAGCATGATGGTCTTGGCGTCCTGGATGCGGCCGTCGGCGATCATCGCGAGCGCCGCGTCGATGCCGACCTCTAGCACCTCGATCTCCTCGCCTTCGTGCGCGAGTCCGCCGCCGGCGCTGACGCGCATCTCGGGCTCGTAGGCGGCGACGAAGAAGTGGATCTTCTCGGTGACGACGCCCGGGCTCATGAAGGCCTCGAACACGAACTTGACGTCGTGCAGCCGGAACCCGGTCTCCTCCTCGGCCTCGAGGCGGATGCGCTCCTCCGGCGAGGCATCATCGAGCAGGCCGGCGGCGGCCTCGATCAGGAGGTCGTCATAGCCGTTGACGAATGCCGGATAACGGAACTGCTTGACCAGGATGACGCTGCGCTGCGCGAGATTGTAAGGCAGGATCGCCGCCGCGTTGCCGCGGTCGAACACGTCGCGGCTTTGCGTCTGCCAGGTGCCGTCGTCGCGGCGCCACTCGAATTTCGTCGAGCTCAGCGTGCCGTAATGGTCGGACAGCACGCGCCGCTCGTGCACGCGGATGCGGTCGGAGATGCTCATCTTGGACCTCTACTTCATGCCCGGCGTCGGCGGGCGCCCGTCGAGCCACTTCGAATAGACGACGCTGTCCTGCACGGCATAGTCGAGCGTCTGGTAGAAGGCCTGCACCGCGGTGTTGTCGCCGCGCACCATCAGCATCAGCTTGGCGACGCCGCGTGCGCGCAGCCAATCCTCCGCCGCTGCCATGATGGCGCGACCACGATCGCGGCCGCGATGATCGGGATCGACGCTGACATAGTAGACCCAGCCGCGATGACCGTCATGGCCGACCATGGCGGAGGCTGCGATCGCACCGTCAGCGCGGCCGACCAGGATGGTCGCGTTGTCACTGCTGCGGGCGAGCGCGATGTCGGTGGCCGGATCGTTCCACGGCCGCGTCAGGCCGCAGCGCTGCCACAGTGCGATGATGGCAGGCACGTCGGCATCGGTGATGTCGGAGATCGCGAGATCAGAGGCTGTGTCCATGAGAGCGTCGAAATCCTAGAGAACCTTGCCGGGATTCATGATCCCGAGCGGATCGAACTGCGCCTTGATCGCGCGCATCAGCGCGATCGCGGTCGGATCCTTCACGTCCGGCAGCTCGTCGCGCTTGAGGACGCCGATGCCGTGCTCGGCCGAGATCGAGCCGCCCATGCGCAGCACGATCTCGAACACGACTGCGTTGACCTCGTGCCAGCGCGCGAGATAGTCGGCAGTGTTGGCGCCGACCGGCTGGCTGACATTGTAGTGGATGTTGCCGTCGCCGAGATGTCCGAACGGCACCGGGCGGGCGCCGGGCATCAGCTTCACCACGGCGGCGTTGGCCTCCGCAATGAAGGCTGGCACCGCGGCGACCGGCACCGAGATGTCGTGCTTGATCGAGCCGCCCTCCGGCTTCTGCGCCGCCGAGATGTCCTCGCGCAGCTTCCAGAACGCCATGCGCTGGGCGAGGCTGTCGGCGATCGCGGCGTCGTCGACGATGCCGTCCTCGAGGCCCTGTTCCAGGATCGTCTCGAGCGTGGCGCGCGCATCGTCGCGCGACGACGACAGTTCCATGAGCACGAACCAGGGATGCGGGGCAGCGAGCGGCGCGCGGTTGCCGGCGGCATGGCGGATCGAGAAATCGAGCGCGATCGCCGCGATCAGCTCGAAGCTCGTCAGGCTGCCCGCGGCCTCGGCTTGCGCGATCGCGAGCAGCTTCAAGGCATCCTCGGCCGATTTCAGCCCGACGAAGGCGGTCTCGATCGCGCGCGGCTTCGGGAACAGCTTCAGGCTCGCCGCGGTGATGATGCCGAGCGTACCCTCGGCGCCGATGAACAGGTTGCGCAGGTCGTAGCCGGTGTTGTCCTTTTTCAGCTTCGACAGCCCGTTGAGCACGCGCCCGTCGGCCAGCACGACCTCGACCCCGAGCGCCATCTCACGCGCCACGCCGTAGGCGAGCGCGGCGGTGCCGCCGGCATTGGTCGAGAGATTGCCGCCGATGGTGCAGCTGCCTTCGGCGCCGAGCGACAGCGGGAACAGCCGGTCGACCTCGGCGGCCTTCTGCTGCGCCACCTGCAGCACGACCCCGGCCTCGGCGATCATCGCGTTGGAGGCGGTGTCGACCTCGCGGATCTTGTCCATCCGCTTCAGCGACACCACCACCTCGCCATTGTGCGGTGTCTGGCCGCCGACGAGGCCGGTGTTGCCACCCTGCGGCACCAGCGCGATGCGGTGCGCGCTGGCGAGCTTGCAGATCGCGGCGACCTCGGCGGTCGAGCCCGGACGCAGCACCAGCGGCGAGCGGCCGTGGAACAGATTGCGCTCCTCGGTGACGTAAGGCGCGACGTCGGTCTCCGCCGTCAGCGCCTGACGTTCGCCAACGATGGCGGCGAATTGCGCGATCAGATCGGACGGCAGCGGCGGCAGGGCAGGCTGGCTGATGTTCATGGTCTATTGCTTCCAGTGTCATCTCGGCGCGGCGGCGCGGCGCAGCCGGTCGTTGATGGCCTCGCCCAGTCCCTCGTTCGGGATCGGCATCACGGCGATGCTGCGCGTTCCCTTGGCATCGAGGCTGCGAAGATAGCCGAAAAGATGCGTCGCTGCCTCTGCCGGATCGCCTGCGGGCGACAGGTTCAGGATCGCGACGGCCTTGGTGGCGCCTTGGATATGATCTGGCCCGAAAGCGAGCAGCGCCTCGCCGGGCGCGACCTCGGTGGCATCGAGGCGCACGC
>JBARNF010000510.1:0-5843 GCA_049802835.1 Bradyrhizobium sp. | reverse complement strand
CACCTGCCACGAGATAAAGGAGTGCCGACAGATTGGCGTTCATTGCAGATGCCCCGTTGTGCCTGTCATCCCGCTATGTGCGGTGCTGTTACCTGGACTTCTTCTTGTACATTGCCAGCATGCGCTGGGTGACAAGGAAGCCGCCGAAAATATTGACGCAGGCGAAAACCAGCGCGACGAAACCGAAGCCACGCGCCCAGCCACTGCCGCTGGAGACATTCGCGACACCACCAGCCAGCAGCGCGCCAACCACGATCACCGAGGAGATCGCATTGGTGACCGACATCAACGGCGTGTGCAGGGCCGGCGTCACCGACCACACGACGAAATAGCCGACGAAAACCGCCAGCACGAAGATCGACAGCCGGAAGACGAAAGGATCGACGGCTTGGACGACATGCTCCATGGCTACTCTCCTTTAAGCCTTCGGCTGGAAGTTGGGGTGGATGATGGCGCCGTCCTTTGTCAAAGCCGTGGCCTTGACCAGATCGTCGTCCCAGTTGACCGCGAGCGTCTTCTCCTTCTTGTCGATCATCGTCTCGATGAAGGACAGGAGGTTGCGGGCATAGAGGCTCGATGCGGACGAAGCGACCCGGCCGGCGAGGTTCGGAAAGCCGATGATCTTGACGCCGTCGATCTCGACGACCTCACCGAGCTTGACGCCCTCGACATTGCCGCCGCGCTCGACGGCGAGATCGACCAGCACCGAGCCCGGCCGCATCGACTTCACCATCTCCAGCGTCACCAGACGCGGTGCCGGACGGCCGGGAATGAGGGCCGTCGTGATGATGACGTCCTGCTTCTTGATGTGCTCCGCCGTCAGGGCCGCCTGCTTGGCCTGGTACTCCTTGGACATCTCCTTGGCGTAACCGCCGGCGGTCTGCGCGTTCTTGAACTCCTCGTCCTCGACGGCGAGGAACTTCGCGCCGAGGCTTTCCACCTGCTCCTTGGTCGCAGGACGCACGTCGGTGGCCGAGACCATCGCGCCGAGGCGGCGCGCGGTCGCGATCGCCTGCAGGCCGGCGACGCCGACGCCCATCACGAACACCTTTGTGGCGGGCACGGTGCCGGCCGCCGTCATCATCATCGGGAAAGCGCGGCCAAATGCCTCGGCAGCTTCGATGACGGCGCGATAGCCGGCGAGGTTGGCCTGGCTCGACAGCACGTCCATGACCTGGGCGCGGGTGATGCGCGGCATCAGCTCCATCGCGAAGGCGGCGACGCCGGCATCGGCCATCGCCTTGAGCGCGGCGTCGTTGCCGTAGGGGTCCATGATCGCGAACACCAGCGTGCCGCGCCTGTAGTTGGCGAGCTCCGAGGCCTCCGGCCGCTTCACCTTGATGACGATGTCAGCGTCCTTGAGCGCATCGGCGCTGACGGTCGCGCCCGCGGCTGCGAACTCGGCGTCGGGCACGCCCGCTTTGATGCCGGCACCGGGCTCGACCACCATCTCGGCGCCCAAGGCCTTGAACTTCTTCACCGTGTCGGGAGACGCGGCCACCCGCGGCTCCAACGGGTCGATTTCCTTGGCGACGGCAATCTTCATGAGGCCTCCGGCGCGGATGCGCGCGCGAGCTTTACAAGGGCGGGACGTCCATTCTGTTCAGCGCGCAGCGTCTCGAGCGCGCAGCTGAAAGCCCGCCAGCACGGATGCCAGTGGGCCAGAAGGACTTTAAGTGAGGAAAATAGCCATCAAGATGACGATCAGCGCCACACCGATCGAACCGTACTTCACCAGCTTGATGAAGCCCAGATACGTCGCCTCGTGCGCCGTATAGTCGTTTCCGTCAGCCGTCGAATAGGCGATCTGGCCATGGTCTGCCATCGGGGTCCCCCAGAGAAACTATGCTTTGTTAAGGTCGCATACCCCAAAGCGGATGCAAGGGCAACGGCGGCCGTGCGAGGCAGTTTTATCGGCTTTTCCGATCGGCCTATTGGCTGGGCCAATGATCGCGGATCCAGCGCGTCAGGCTGGTCTCGCTGACCTCGCCGGCGGCGAGGGCGAGGATGACGGTCGTGGCCTGAGCGGGGTCGGGCGCAAACGCAATGCCGTTGCGGCGCAGGAAGATCATCATGGCCAAGAACGCGATGCGCTTGTTGCCGTCGATGAAGGCGTGGTTCTTGGCCAGCCCGAACGCATAGGCTGCAGCAAGCTCTGGCAGCTGCGCCTGCTCATAGGTCCATTTGTTGACCGGACGCTCCAGCGCAGAGCGCAGCATCCCTTCGTCGCGCAGTCCCGGTGCGCCACCGAACCGGCGCAGCTGCCGCGCATGGATTGCAATCGCCTGCTCGTAGCTGATCCAGAGCGGCTCCTCAGTCTCGCTCATTTCGCGAGAGCCGACAGCGTGTCGCGATACTCGTCCATGAGTTGGTCGGCGATCTCCATCGTCCGCTCGAAGTCCGGATCATAGGGGAGAGCCTGGAAGCCGCCGCCGGGCAGTTCCACAATGTGCAACTGCTGACCGCGCTTCAGATCCAACCGCTGCATCAGTTCGCGCGGCAGCAGCAGGCCATCGGAATTGCCGATCTTCTTGATCTCGATTTTCACGGCGGGCTCTCCTCGGCACGCAAAAAAGGTGCGTTATACATATGTATAACGCACCTTTTCGTCCGGTTCAACAAATGTTTTACAGCCCTACCCCATCGCCTCCAGCTCGTCGATCATGCCGGCGATGACGGACAGGCCGCCGTCCCAGAACTTGGGGTCCTTGGCATCCAGGCCGAACGGCGCGAGCAACTCCGAGTAATGCTTGGTGCCGCCGGCGGCGAGCATCGCAAGGTAGCGTTCGGCAAAGCCTTCCGCGGCGTGCTCGTAAACGGCATAGAGCGAGTTCACCAAGCAGTCGCCGAACGCATAGGCGTAGACATAGAACGGCGAATGGATGAAGTGCGGGATGTACATCCAGAAGTTCTCGTAGCCCGGCTTGATATCGATCGCTTCCCCCAGGCTTTCGGTCTGCACCGACATCCAGATCTGCCCGATCCGCTCGGCCGTCAGTTCGCCATTCTTGCGCTCGGTATGGACCGCGCGCTCGAACGAATAGAACGCGATCTGCCGCACCACCGTGTTGATCATGTCCTCGACCTTGCCGGCGAGCAGCGCCTGGCGCTGCCTGGCGTCCTTGGTCTGCGACAGCAGGCGCCTGAACGTCAGCATCTCGCCGAACACGCTCGCGGTCTCTGCCAGAGTCAACGGCGTCGGCGCCATCAGCGCACCGTTCCTGGCGGCAAGCACTTGGTGCACGCCATGGCCGAGTTCGTGGGCGAGCGTCATGACGTCGCGCGGCTTGCCCTGATAGTTCATCAACACATAGGGATGCGCCGACGGCGTGGTCGGATGCGAGAACGCACCCGGCGCCTTGCCCGGCCGCACCGGCGCATCGATCCAGCGATCGTCGAAGAAGCGCTGGGCGATGTCGGCCATATCAGGCGAAAAGCCGCGATAGGCCGTCAGCACCATGCTCTTCGCCTCGGGCCACGCAATGGTGGCATTGGCTGCGAAAGGCAGCGGCGCATTGCGATCCCAATGCGCGAGCTTCTTCTTTTTGAACCAGCGCGCCTTGAGCTGATAGTAGCGGTGCGACAGCTTCGGATAGGCAGCACGCACCGAAGCCACAAGCGCGTCCACCACCTCGCGCTCGACGCGGTTGTTGAGATGGCGGGAGTCCGCGACATCCTGGAAACCGCGCCAGCGATCGGAGATATCCTTGTCCTTGGCCAGCGTGTTGGTGATCAGCGCGAAAGTGCGCTCGTTGGCCTTGAAGGTCTTGGCCAGCGCCTCGGCGGCTGCCTTGCGCTTGGCACCGTCGCGGTCCTGCAGGAAGTTCAGGGTCGGCTCGATCGCGAGCTCCTTGGTCCCGACCTGGAAGCGCAGCCCGGCGATGGTCTGATCGAACAACCGGTTCCAGGCGGAATAGCCGGTCTGCGACTTCTCGTGGAACAGCTGCTCGACGCGGTCCTCGAGCTGATAGGGCCTGTCCTTGCGCAGATCCTCGATCCATGGCCGGTAGTGTCCGAGCGTCGGCGTCTGCATCGCGCGCGCGATCACCGCATCGTCGATGCGGTTGAGCTCGAGCGGAAAGAACAGCAGGTGCGTGAACGCAGCGGTGAGCCGCTCGGAGACGTCGCCATAGAATTTCGAGATTGCAGGATCGACGCTGTCGCCGGCATGCGCGAGACCCGCAAACGAGCCGAGCCGGCCGGCGAGATCGTCGATCGTTTCGTAGCGCCGCACGGCTTCTGCGAGCCATTCGCCACCGTCCTCGCGCGCCACATGCTCGGCGAGCTTGCCCTTGTAGTCGGTCTCAAACGCGACGCATTCGGAATCCATCTTCGCGAGATCATGGGCGATCTCCGGCGCACCGATGCCGGAATAGAGGTCGCCAAGGTTCCACTCGGGCAGCGTGCCGACAGAGGGCGCCGCCGATTTCGTCGTGGCTTTGCCAGCGATCCTGACCGGCGACTTGGAAACCGAAGACTTGGAAACCGACTTGAAAGAAGATGCGGGAGCCGATCTGCCCGCTCGGGGTTTCTTGGACGGAGCCTTGGCGGCCGGTCTCTCGGCCGATTTGACCCTGACGACTTTGGTCTTGGCAGCCTTGGTCACGGCAGCCGTGGTCTTGGCAGCCTTGGTCTTGGTGGCCTTGGTCTTGGTGGCCTTGGTCTTGGTGGCCTTGGTCTTGGCGGATTTCGTCTGGAGGGAGAGTCTGGTCGGCTTGCGAAGGGCGGAAGAAGCGCGCGAGGTCATGGGATGGGTAACCTGTTGTTCAAACCTGAGTCCCGACCAGCGAGGTTTAAGGTTGCGTTAATCGGCGTCGGCGAGAGTGCCCCGATTCGAGACAGATAGTCGTAGCGTGCAGGGAAAGCCATGGCCGCCAGCATTTTGATCGCCGACGATGATCCGGTCCAGCGCCGGCTGGTGGAGAACATGGTGCAGAAATGCGGCTATGAGGCGATCGTCGCCGAGACCGGCGACGCCGTGATCGAAAAGCTGACCAGCGCCGACGCCGGTCCCATCGATGCCATCCTGCTGGATCTCGTCATGCCTGGCCTCGACGGCATGGGCGTGCTCTCTAAAATGCGCGAGATCGGCCTCTCGATCCCCGTGATCGTGCAGACCGCGCATGGCGGCATCGACAATGTGGTCTCGGCGATGCGCGCTGGTGCCCAGGATTTCGTGGTCAAGCCCGTGGGCATCGAGCGGCTGCAGGTCTCGCTTCGCAACGCCCTCAACACGTCGGCGCTGAAGGGCGAATTGCAGCGCATCCGGCACAGCCGCGAAGGGCGGCTGACCTTCGCCGACATCATCACGCGGGCCGAAGCCATGGCGCCGATCCTGCGCATCGCGGAGAAGGCTGCGGCCTCGTCGATTCCCGTGCTGATCGAAGGCGAATCCGGAGTCGGCAAGGAGCTGTTCGCTCGCGCCATCCATGGCACCAGCGAACGCAAGACGAAGCCTTTCGTCGCCGTCAATTGCGGCGCCATCCCTGACAATCTGGTCGAATCGATTCTGTTCGGCCACGAGAAAGGCGCGTTCACCGGCGCGACCGAGCGGCACATGGGCAAGTTCGTCGAAGCCCATGGCGGTACGCTGTTCCTCGACGAGGTGTCCGAGCTGCCGCTCACCGCCCAGGTCAAGCTGTTGCGCGCGCTGCAGGAAGGCGCCGTCGAAGCCGTGGGGGGCCGCAAGCCGGTCAGGGTCGACGTCCGCATCATCTCGGCGACCAATCGCAGGCTGCTCGACCGCGTCAAGGAAGGCCACTTTCGTGAAGACCTGTTCTACCGGCTCCACGTCCTGCCGCTGACGATCCCGCCGCTGCGCGCGCGCCGCGAGGACATCCCGC
>JBARNF010000509.1:0-1744 GCA_049802835.1 Bradyrhizobium sp. | reverse complement strand
GAGCAGCGCTTTGACGCCCGAAACCAGCGGCTTGCCGTCGAACAGCTTGCGGATCTTGACCGCGGCGTCGAGCGCTGTCGTATCACCCGCCGACCAGGCGCGCGCGCAGAGATCTGGATTGAGATTGGCGGTTGCCGAGATGCAGCCGGCAAAATCACCCGCCCGCGCCTCGATCAGGCAGGCTTCCGTCGACGGGAACACGGCAAAGTCCGGCGAAACTTTCGCCGCGGCGCGCGCAAAAGCCATGTCACCTGAGGAATCCTTCAGACCCACAATGCGGGAGGGGTAGGATTCGAGCAATCGCTCGATCAGCGTGACGTGCCAGGGCAATCCGGACATCGCCGGGAAGTGATAAAGATAGAGCGGGATAGGTTTCGCCTGCGTTGCCTTCACAAGCGTATCGATGTACGCGACCAACCCTTCATCGGGTACGCCCTTGTAATAAAACGGCGGCAGAATCAGCGCGCCGCCAAATCCGAGTTCGGCCGCATGACGGGTCAGTGCGACCGCATCCGACACCGCGGCCGCGCCGGTTCCGACCATCAGGCGGTGGAGCGGGAGCCCGTTCGCCTTGTAGGCGTCCATGACACCCTTGCGCTCGTCGAGCGAGAATGAGGTCGCTTCGCCGGTGGTGCCGAGCACGTTTAGGCCATCGCAACCGTTATCGAGCAGGTGGCGCGCCAGGCTGACGGCACGTTTGAGATCGGGTGCGCCATTCTCCTCGATCGGGGTGGCGACGGCGGCGATGACGCCGGAAAGGGTCTTGCTCAACGTTGGCTCCGTTTGGCTGTCGGCAGTGATCTAGCCGCTGACATTGTAGGCGGCAAGCGCCGCCATGTTCACCAGCTGATTGTCCTTGGCGCCGAGTTGCACGATCTGCACGGGGCGGTCGAGACCGACCAGCAACGGTCCAATGACCGTGGCACCGCCCAGTTCCTGCAGCATTTTGGTCGAGATCGAGGCGGAATGAAACGCTGGCATAACCAGCACGTTGGCCGGCCCGGATAGCCGGCAGAACGGGTAGGCCGCCGCAAGTTCCGGGTTGAGAGCTACGTCGGCCGCCATTTCGCCGTCGTATTCGAAATCGACCCGCTTGTTGTCGAGAATTTTCACCGCCTCGATCACCCGTGCCGACCGTTCACCCGGCGGATGGCCGAAGGTGGAAAATGCGAGCAGCGCCAGCCGCGGCTCGTAGCCGAGCCGGCGTGCGACGCCGGCGGCCTCGATGGCGATCTCGGCGATCTCGTGCGCCTCCGGCATCTCGGTGACCGCGGTGTCGGCCACCAGCACCGTACGTCCACGCGCCACCACAACGGACACCCCGATCACGCGATGGCCCGGCTTCGGGTCGATCACATGCCGGATATCTTCGAGTGCGACCGAGAAATTTCGCGTCACGCCGGTCACCATGGCGTCGGCATCACCAAGCGCGACCATGCAGGCCGCAAAATGGTTGCGGTCCTGATTGACCATGCGCTGGCAGTCGCGCACCAGGTAGCCGTGCCGCTGCAATCGCTCGTACAGGAAATTGATGTAGGCGGCGTTTCGGTTCGACAGCCGTGCGTTGACGATCTCGATGCCTTCGGAAATTTCGATGCCGGCCTCTTTCGCTGATTGCCGCACGCGGTCCTCGCGGCCGACGAGCAGCGCCGTGCCGAGCCCCTGATGCACAAAGCTCGCCGCCGCGCGGATCACCTGTTCCTCTTCGCCTTCTGCGAAAACGACGCTCTTCGGGTTACGGCGC
>JBARNF010000508.1:0-14721 GCA_049802835.1 Bradyrhizobium sp. | reverse complement strand
GAGGGGCGTTGCGCGCGATCGTCACGACACGCGAGGCGGGGAGCGATGGCCGCGGGAGCTCGCAGCATGTCCTTTGGATGTGCGGACGAACGATGCGCTTGCGGACGGTCAAGTCGCGTGGTCCTGGCCTCCCGATGCTGAGGTCAAGTTCACGAGGGTGTTCATGCATCCCGTGGATGACGGTGGCCAACAAGCCCGGCGCACCGGGGAGATCGCGAAGCAGCCGTAAGACCGTCGCGCAGGGAATGCCGGTTGATCGGCACCACCTGTGGTACCTGCCGCCTGAATTTTTTTCTGCAGGCGGGCCATGGGTGAGGCCTTCACCCGGCATTCCCTGCGCCCTCTGCATGTCTGCGAGGGCGAGCTGATTGCAAGCCTCGGGCATGATCTGCCGCGAGAACGCGAAGCTATGTCGATCGCTGTTTGAGATGTGAATCCGCCTCCCCCACCGCTGTCGTCCCGGACAAGCCGTGACGCGCGCAGCGCGTCGTGGCGCCGATCCGGGATCCATACGCCGCGGCGGACGTGATGTGCGAGCAGCTAACGACAATCCTGCCTCAAACGACTCCCTGGGGCTATGGGTCCCGGCTCAAGGCCGGGACGACAGCGGTGGCTGTTGATGCATTTGAGATGACATCGACGACCCCGGAACGTGCTGCCGTAGGGTGGGCAAAGGCGCGACGCGGCCAGCGGCCGCGTTGCGACGTGCCCACCATCAGCATCGGGCGAGACGCGCGGTGGGCACGGCGCGCGCACCTATCTTTCCTGGCCCGAGCAGCGCAGCCGCGCCTTTGCCCACCCTACCCGTCAGCATTTCCAGCCGGCGCGATCAATGCTAACTGCCTCTACCACCCGCCCGATCCATGCCGAGGAGGCATCGATGTTCGACCTCAACCAGCTGCGCTGCTTCGTCACCGTGGCCGAGGAGCTGCATTTCGGCCGCGCCGCCATCCGCCTCAACATGACCCAGCCACCGCTGTCGCGGCAGATCCAGGTGCTCGAGCACATCATCGATGCAGCCCTGCTCGAGCGCACCAGCCGCTCGGTGAAGCTGACGCCGGCCGGACGCAGCTTCCTGCCCGAGGCCCGGCGGATCCTGAAGATGGCCGAGGACGCCGCCCAGGTGGCGCGCCGGATCGCGACCGGCAAGAGCGGCTCGCTGAAGATCGGCTTCACCGCGGCCGCCGCCTATGGCTTCCTGCCCGAGCTCGTCGCGGCCTGCCGCACCCAGCTGCCCGAAGCCGATCTGTCGCTCAGCGAGATGGTGACAGGCGACCAGATCGAGGCGCTGGCCTCCGGCCAGATCGATGCCGGCCTGCTGCGGCCGCCGATCGCCCGGCCGGAATTCGCCACGCGCCGCGTCGTGGCCGAGCCGCTCTGCGCGGCGCTGCCCCGCCGCCACCGGCTGGCCTCGGCCGAGACCGTGTCGATCCGGGATTTCGACGGCCAGCCCTTCATCGTGTATTCGCAGATCGAGGCGCGTTATTTCCACGACCTGCTGGTGTCGCAGTTCATGCGCGCGGAGGTGCTGCCGCGCTACGTACAGCATTTGAGCCAGATCCACTCCATCCTCGCGATGGTGCGCGCCGGCCTCGGCCTCGCCATCGTGCCGGAAGCTGCCAGCAGCCTGAAGATCGCCGATGTCAGGCTGCGGCCGCTGAAGCTGCGCAACCCCACGCCGGCCGAGCTGTTCCTGGTCTGGCGCCGCGACCATGACAATCCGCTGCTGCCGGCGCTGGTCGAGATCGCAGGCGGCCTCGCAGCCTTGCAGCAGGCCGAGGATTGATACTCAATCAGTATCAATCAATACCGTGATTGGCTTGGACCGGCATCGAACTTGGTCCTACGAAACGCCGCGAGGGATGCGCGCGCTGGTGCACTTGCCGGGTCCGATCCCAAGACATTCGTGCAGACATTCGTGAAGGACCTCCGCGATGAGCAAGATGACCCCCAAGGAAATGGCCGCGAAAATCGGCAGCGGCCTGCTCTCCTTCCCCGTGACGCCGTTCAAGGCCGACCATTCCTTCGACGAAGCCACCTATCGCGCCAACATGGACTGGCTGTGCGGCTATGACGTCGCCGGCCTGTTCGCCGCCGGCGGCACCGGCGAGTTCTTCTCGCTGACGGCGGCCGAAGTTCCCCAGGTGGTCAAGGCCGCGGTCGAGGAAACCAAGGGCCGCGTGCCCGTGCTCGCCGGCACCGGCTACGGCACCGCCATCGCGCGCGAGATCGCGATGTCAGCGGAAGCGGCCGGCGCCGACGGCCTGCTGCTGCTGCCGCCCTACCTGATGCATGCCGAGCAGGACGGCCTTGCCGCCCATGTCGAGGCTGTGTGCAATTCGGTCAAGATCGGCGTCATCGTCTACAACCGCGACAATGCGATCCTGCAGCCCGATACGCTGGCACGGCTGTGCGAGCGCTGCCCCAACCTCGTCGGCTACAAGGACGGCATCGGCGACATCGAGCTGATGACCCGCGTCTACACCAGGCTCGGCGACCGCCTGACCTATATCGGCGGCCTGCCGACCGCGGAGACCTTCGCTTTGCCCTATCTCGACATGGGCGTGACCACCTACTCCTCGGCCGTGTTCAACTTCGTGCCGGAGTTCGCGACCCAGTTCTATGCCGCAGTGCGCAAGCGCGACCACGCCGCGATCCACGCCGGATTGAAGGATTTCATTTTGCCGCTGATCGCGATACGCAACCGGAAGAAGGGCTACGCAGTCTCGATCATCAAGGCCGGCATGAAGGTGATCGGCCGCGATTCCGGCCCGGTGCGGCCGCCGCTCACCGATCTGACGGAAGCCGAGATGGGCGAGCTGACCGCGCTGGTGAAGGCGCTGCCAGGTGCTGTGCCGGCGCAACAGGCGGCCGAGTAATTTTCACAGTCATTCCGGGGCAAGGCCGCGAGGCCTTGAACCCGGTATCTCCAAATTGATGGAAAAGAAAAGACGCAAGCCAATCTCGAAATTCCGGGTTCAGCCCTGACGGGCTGCCCCGGAATGACGGTGGTAATAACAAGATGGCCGACGGAGGAGCAGGATGAGTCACGAAGCCACCAAGACCGGGATCTCCGGCGCGCCGGTCGTCACCGGCATGGAGGTCATTCCGGTGGCCGGCCGTGACGGCATGCTGCTCAATCTCAGCGGCGCACATGGGCCGTTCTTCACCCGCAACCTCGTCATCCTCACCGACAATGCCGGCCACACCGGTGTCGGCGAGGTGCCGGGCGGCGAGAAGATCCGCCAGACGCTGGAGGATGCGAAGAGCCTGATCGTCGGCCGCAGCATCGGCGCCTGCAACACCATCCTGGCCGCGATGCGCACTGCGTTTGCCGATCGCGACGCCGGCGGCCGCGGCAAGCAGACCTTTGACTTGCGGGTGATGATCCACGCCGTCACGGCCGTCGAATCCGCGCTGCTCGATCTCCTGGGTCAGCATCTCGGGCTGCCCGTCGCGGCGTTGCTCGGCGAGGGCCAGCAGCGCAACTCCGTCGAGGCGCTCGGCTATCTGTTCTTCGTCGGCGACCGCAACAAGACCGACCTGCCCTACGCATCAGGCGAAGGCGAAAAGGACGGCTGGTTCACCCTGCGCCACCAGCAGGCGATGACGCCGGAGGCCGTGGTGCGGCTCGCCGAAGCCACGCACGACGCCTACGGCTTTGCCGATTTCAAGCTGAAGGGCGGCGTGCTCACGGGCGAAGCCGAGATCGAGGCAGTAACGGCAATCGCCAAGCGCTTCCCGCAGGCGCGCGTCACGCTGGACCCGAACGGCGCGTGGTCGCTGGATGAGGCGATCCGGCTGTGCAAGGACATGCACGGCATCCTCGCTTATGCCGAGGACCCCTGCGGCGCCGAGGCCGGCTTCTCCGGCCGCGAGATCATGGCCGAGTTTCGTCGCGCCACAGGGCTGCCGACCGCGACCAACATGATCGCCACCGACTGGCGGCAGCTCAGCCATGCGCTGCGGCTCGGGGCGGTCGACATCCCGCTGGCCGATCCCCACTTCTGGACGATGCAGGGCTCGGTGCGTGTCGCCCAGACCTGCCGCGACAACGGCCTGACCTGGGGTTCACACTCCAACAACCATTTCGACATTTCGCTCGCGATGTTCACCCATGTCGCCGCAGCCGCGCCGGGCAAGGTCACCGCGATCGACACCCATTGGATCTGGCAGGACGGCCAGGCGCTCACCAAAGACCCCTTCCAGATCGAGGGCGGCAGGATCGCGGTGCCCGAAATGCCGGGGCTCGGCGTCGAGATCGATCGTGGTGCCATCGAAAAGGCTCACGCGCTGTACAAGAGCCACGGGCTCGGCGCGCGCGACGACGCCGTCGCCATGCAGTATCTGATTCCTGGATGGAGCTTCGACGACAAGCGTCCCTGTCTCGTGCGCTGACGCTTCAGATGGGTTATGACTGCCGCGCCAATCGCGCAAAAGTCGGGAGAACAACATGAACGCGATCCTCAAGAATTTCATCGCCGGCGAATGGATCGACGGCACCGGGGTGACCCGCAACATCAATCCATCCAACACCAACGACGTCGTCGGCGAATATGCCAAGGCCGACAAGGCGCAGACCGAAAAGGCGGTCGCCGCCGCCAAGGCCGCATTCCCGGCCTGGTCGCGCTCGACCCCGCAGGAGCGCTACGACGCGCTGAACAAGATCTCGGCGGAGATCCTGTCGCGCAAGGAAGAGCTCGGCCGCCTGCTCGCACGCGAGGAGGGCAAGACGCTGCCGGAAGGCATCGGCGAGGTGGCACGCGCCGGCCAGATCTTCGCATTCTTTGCCGGAGAGGCGCTGCGCCTGACCGGCGAGAAGGGCGCCTCGGTCCGTCCCGGCCTCGATGTCGAGATCACCCGCGAGGCCGTCGGCGTCGTCGGCATGATCACGCCCTGGAACTTCCCGATCGCGATCCCCGCCTGGAAGATCGCGCCCGCGCTCTGCTACGGCAACACGGTGGTGTTCAAGCCGGCCGAGCTGGTGCCGGGCTCGGCCCATGCGCTCTCCGAGATCATCGCGCGCTCCGGTCTTCCGGCCGGCGTGTTCAATCTCGTGGTCGGCTCCGGCTCGGTGGTCGGCCAGACCCTGATCGACCATTCGGACGTGGCCGCAATCTCCTTCACCGGTTCGGTCGGCACGGGGCGCAAGATCGCGCAGGCCTGCGTGCTCTCCAATCCGATGAAGAAGTTCCAGCTCGAGATGGGCGGCAAGAACCCGATGGTCGTGCTCGACGATGCCGACGTCAAGGTCGCGGTCGAAGCCTGCGTCAACGGCTCGTATTTCTCGACCGGCCAGCGCTGCACGGCGTCCTCGCGCCTGATCGTCACCGAAGGCATCCACGACAAATTCGTCGCGGCGATGACCGAGCGGCTGAAGGGCCTCGTGGTCGATGACGCCGTCAAGCAGGGCACTCACATCGGCCCGGTCATCGACCAGAACCAGCTCGAGCAGGACCAGCGCTATCTCAAGATCGGCCAGGACGAAGGCGCCAGGCTGACCTGGGGCGGCGAGCTGTTGAACCGCGAGACCCCCGGCTTCTACATGCAGCCGGCGCTGTTCACCGAGGCCACCAACAGCATGCGCATCGCCCGCGAGGAGATCTTCGGCCCCGTCGCCTGCGTGATCCGCGCCAAGACCTACGACGAGGCGCTGGCGATCGCCAACGACACCGAGTTCGGTCTCGCGGCGGGTGTCTGCACCACCAGCCTGAAATACGCCTCGCACTTCAAGCGCAACAGCGAGGCCGGCATGGTGATGGTCAACCTGCCGACCGCCGGTGTCGACTATCACGTCCCGTTCGGCGGCCGCAAAGGCTCGAGCTACGGCGCCCGCGAGCAGGGCTCCTACGCGCGCGAGTTCTACACGACGGTGAAGACGGCCTACACCTACCCGGTGTGAGCCGGCGTGTTGTGAGCTAACAGACGGGCCGCATCGGCGGTCCACTCCCTCTCCCCGTTCTTACGGGGAGAGGGCTGGGGTGAGGGGCAGCCGCACGGGTAGTGCATGCCGTTAGACCTGTACCCCCTCACCCGGATTGCATCTGACGATGCAACATAGCCGAAGCTTCGCTTCGGCGTTCTTAGGACGGCCGCCGAAGGCGGCCTATGCCTCTCCCCGCAAGCGGGGCGAGGTGCACTGAGCCCGCCGATGCGGTCTCGCGAATATCGTAGGGTCGGCAAAGCGAAGCGTGCCCACCGACGAGCGAAGGAACTAATAGGTGGGCACGGCGCTCCGCGCCTTTGCCCACCCTACGGAGCGAAACGGAGCCAGCATGAACCAGCAGGTCGTCGCGAACCAGGAGCCCCGCACCATCAAGCTCAACGCGCGCGACAATGTCGCGATCGTGGTCAATGATTTCGGCCTGCCCGCCGGCACCAAACTTCCCGACGGTCTCACGCTGAAGAGCTTCGTGCCGCAGGGCCACAAGACCGCGCTGGTCGACATCGCCGAAGGCGGCCCCATCATCCGCTACGGCGAAATCATCGGCCATGCCAAGTCGCCGATCGCAGCCGGCGAATGGGTCGATGAAGCGCGCATCGACATGCCGGAGGCCCCTGCCCTCGACAGGCTGGAGATTTCGACCGCCGTGCCGGCGCCGCTGCCGCCGCTCGACGGCTACACCTTCGAGGGCTATCGCAATGCCGACGGCTCGGTCGGCACCAAGAACATCCTGGCGATCTCGACCTCGGTGCAATGCGTCTCCGGCACGCTGGACTTCGCGATCAAGCGCATCAAGGCCGAGCTGCTGCCGAAGTATCCGAACGTTGATGATGTCGTCGGCCTCACCCATGCCTATGGCTGCGGCGTCGCGATCACCGCCCCCGACGCCGTCGTGCCGATCCGCACCTTGCAGAACCTGGCGCTCAATCCCAATTTCGGCGGCGAAGTCCTCGTCGTCGGGCTCGGCTGCGAGAAGCTGGCGCCGGAACGGCTGCTGCCGGAGGGCACCGAAGATTCCATCGTGCGGATGCAGGACGAGGCCTTCGACGGCTTCGGCGCCATCGTCGACGCCATCATGACCCAGGCCGATCGTCGTCTTGCCGAGCTCAACAAGCGCACGCGCGAAACTTGTCCCGCCTCCGATCTCGTGATCGGCTTGCAATGCGGCGGCAGCGACGCGTTCTCCGGCGTCACTGCCAATCCCGCCGTCGGCTTCGCGGCGGATTTGCTGGTCCGCGCTGGCGCGACCGTGATGTTCTCCGAGGTCACCGAGGTGCGCGACGCGATCCAGTTGCTGACCCGGCGCGCGATCAACGAGGACGTCGGCCGCGCGCTGATCCGCGAGATGGATTGGTACGACACCTATCTCGCACGCGGCGGCGCCGATCGCAGCGCCAACACCACGCCCGGCAACAAGAAGGGCGGACTCGCCAACATCGTCGAGAAATCCCTGGGCTCCATCGTCAAGTCCGGCTCGGGCCCGATCCATGGCGTGCTCGCGCCCGGCGAGAAGGCCCGCACCAAGGGCATGCTGTTCGCGGCAACGCCGGCCTCCGACTTCATCTGCGGCACGCTGCAGCTCGCCTCCGGCATGACGCTCCAGGTATTCACCACCGGCCGCGGCACGCCCTATGGCCTCGCGGCCGCGCCCGTCATCAAGGTCGCGACCCGCAGCGAGCTGGCGCGGCGCTGGAAGGACCTGATCGATTTCGACGCGGGGCGCATCGCCACCGGCGAGATGACGATCGAGGAAACCGGTTGGGAGCTGTTCAAGCTGATCCTCGATGTTGCCTCGGGCCGCACCAAGCCGTGGTCGGACCGCTGGGGCATCCATAACGACTTGACCTTGTTCAACCCGGCGCCGGTGACCTGAGGAGGTTTCGCTCACCCCGCCATGACCATTGCTTCGCTCGGACCCCTCCCCGTCATTGCGAGCGAAGCGACGCAATCCAGAGGCCCCAAAATGGACAGGACTGGATTGCTTCGCTTCGCCCGCAATGACGGGTATACTGGGAGCAACGACGTCCAAAACAAGCATTGAGGGGGAGACTTCAGATGCCATCGCTCAGCCGTTTTGCTGCCCTCGCCGTAGCGACCCTCCTCCTCTCCGCCGCCCCGTCACGCGCCGAGGATCCCCTCCCCGGCGTGCCGCGCGAGCTGCTCGAGGACATCGCGACCGGAAGCCGCGTGCTCGCCGACCTCGGCGTGGTCGATGCCTTCGGCCATGTCAGTGCGCGCAGCCCTGCCAATCCGCGCCATTTCCTGATGGCACGCTCGATCGCGCCGGCGCAGGTCACCGCCAATGACATCATGGAGTTCGACGAGAACGGCGAACCGGTTGATGCCAAGAATCGCGCCGTCTTCCTCGAACGCTTCATTCATGCCGAGATCTACAAGGCGCGTCCGGACGTCAACGCAGTGGTGCACACGCATTCGCCCGGCGTCGTGCCCTTCAGCGTCAGCCGCACACCGCTGCGGCCGCTGTATCACAACGCCGCCTTCCTCGGCGAAGGCGCGCCGGTCTGGGACATCGGCAGGGAGTTCGGCGCGACCGACATGCTGGTGCGCAACAACGCGATCGGCAAATCGCTCGCTTCAGCGCTCGGCGACAAGTCGGTGGTGCTGATGCGCGGCCATGGCGACGTCACCGTCGGTCCCGCGGTCCAGGCCGCCGTGTTCCGCGCCTATTACACCGACGTGAATGCCAGACTGCAGGCGCAGGCGCTCGGCCTGGGCTCCGACGTGACCTATCTCAGCGCCGAGGAGGCCGCCAAGGCCGACGGCGTCAACATGGTGATCATGGATCGCGCCTGGGTATTGTGGAAACAGAAGGTGCAGTCGGCGAAGTAATCAATGACGCTCCATGCCACGATCTCCGACGTCATTCCGGGGCAGCCCAACAGGGCCGCGCCGGGAATTCCTCGCTGGCCCGAAGCCGAGGTTGCGCTACACGGCCCCCTCCGTCTCCACATAGAGCGCGTAGAGCGAATGCGACGCCGCCATGTAGAGCCGGTTGTTCTTCGGCCCGCCGAAGGTGAGATTGGCGCACCGCTCGGGCAGCCGGATGAAGCCGATCGGCTTGCCCTGCGGGTTGAACACCATCACGCCGTCGAGATCCTCCGACTTCGCCTTGAGCGGATAGACCTTGCGGCCGTTGACGTCCGCCGGCTCGGAAGCCAACGCGCCATTCGAGCCCCAGCCGCACCAGAGATTGCCGTCGCGATCGACGCGGAAGCCGTCGAGCGAGCCCTGGTCGGCGGCGTCGATCAGCTTCGTCTTGGTGCCGACCGTGCCGTCGGCGTTGACGTCATAGCTCCAGATGCTGCGGTTGGGCGTGCCCTTCCACTCGACGACGTAGAGCTTCTTTTCGTCCGGCGAGAACGCGAGCCCATTCGGATTGACGAGCTCGGTGATGACAGCGGTGAGCTTGCCGTCGGTGCCGATCCGGAACACGTTGGTGTTGGCCTGCTCGGATTTGGCCTTGAAGCCTTCCCAATTGCCGTTGATGCCGAACAGCGGATCCGTGAACCAGACCGTGTCGTCCGACTTGACGATGATGTCGTTCGGCGCGTTGAGCCGCTTGCCCTCGAAGCTGTCGGCGAGAACCGTGACCGTGCCGTTCTTCTCGGTGCGGGTAATGCGGCGCGTCACCGAATGCTCGCAGCTGACCAGCCGACCCTGACGGTCGCGCGTATTGCCGTTGGCGTAGTTGGCGGGGCTGCGGAAGACGGTGAAACTGCCGTCCTTCTCGCTGTATTTCATGATCCGGTTGTTGGGGATGTCGCTGAGCAGCAGATAGCCTTCGTCCGGAAAATACACCGGGCCTTCCGCCCAGCGCATGCCGCTGGCGACCTGCTCGACGGTCGAGCTGTAGAGGCGGTACTTGGCGAAGCTCGGATCGAGGACCTCGACTGCGGGATCGGGATAGCGCTGGTTCGGCTTGAAGGCAAAGGATTGCGCCCTCGCCTGCCCCGAGATCGCGAGCGCCGATCCGGCCAGCGCACCCGAAAGAATGTCGCGACGCGACAATGTCATCAGCTTCCTCCGTATCGTTGTTGTGTTGGGCCGACGATCGACCGTATCCATCCCATAAAAGCTGCGCGCGGAACATTCCATTGCATTTGCCGCATCGACCGATACCCGACCATCCGCGCGCTGCAGCGCAACTCGGCGGTCGGCTCGATCGAAGGTACGCCGCGCCGGCCGATGTCGGACCTCATTTTGCCGCAAAGCTGACACATCGCTCACCCTGCTGCGCAGACATGATTCCCTTCAGGCTCACCCCGCGGATGCCCTTGCACTTTTCCCGCTTCGCCGCCGCCGCGCTCGGCCTGCTCCTGGTCACGCCCTGCCTGGCCGAACAACCGCTGGCGGCTGCGAGCACGCCGGAGGAGCGGCCCGACATCGATCTCTACGCCCTGATGTCCGGCACCTGCCGCACCCTGAAGGTCGATGGCCGCGAATTCCCCTGCAGAACGGTGGCGTTCTTCCACAGCGAGAAAGGCCGCGCCCATTTCAGCGTCGCCCTCGACGATCCCGCCGACGAAAGCCACATCATTTCGTTCTCCGGCCTCAACGGCCGCAGGTCGATTCAGAACATCTACGAACTGCCGATCGATCGCATGCTCCTGAACTCGAAACACCGCCCGAAGGTGGACGGCATCCCGGTGCCCGCGGCGCAAGGCTCGTCCGGCGTGTGCCGGCAGGTCGGCAATTTCGCGATGCTCAAGGTGACGAGCGTCACCTGCTCTGCCAAAGACGATACGGGCCGTGCCTACGAGCTGCAGTTCGTGTCGGACGGCACGCCGATCACCCTGCGCCGGGTGCGCCAGACCATGACCAATGCCGAGCACAATCCCTATGAATGAGCTCAGCGCGCCCGCATCTCGAGGATCTCATGCGCGGCTCGTCCGAGCCGTCTCGCAGCATCGGCCAGATCCTTCGCCGCAAACCCCGAATAGCCCAGAATGAAGCCGTCCGGCCCGCGCTGCACGATCCGTGCATCCGACAACAACCGGCATTCGATGCCGGCGCGCTCGCGGATCAGCTTCGCCGCGCCCTTCGGCGCTGAGGGCGGCAAGGTCGCCAGCAGATGCAGCCCCTGCGCGGGTGCGGCGAGTTGCAGCGAGCCCTTGGCATGTTTGGCGAGCGCTTCCGCGACGACGTCGCGCGCCTGGCGATAGCGCGGGCGCATGCGCCGCATGTGGGCTGCGATCACGCCCTCGGCCATCAGGTCGGCGAGCGCATCCTGCATGAAGACGGGCGGAAAGCGATCCTGCGCGGCGCGCGCGGCCACGACGCTCGCGACCAGCCCCGGCGGCACGACGAGATAGCCGAGCCGCAGCCCCGCAAACAGGGTCTTGCCGAAGGTGCCGAGATAGATCACGCGCTCTGCGCCGATGCCGGCCAGCGCCGTCAGCGGCGGGCCGGCGAAGCGATACTCGCTGTCGTAGTCGTCCTCGAAGATGTAGGCGCCGGCCCTGCGCGCCCAGTCGAGCAGCGCGACGCGGCGCGCCATGCTCATCGCGACGCTGGTCGGAAACTGATGCGACGGCGTGACATAAGCCGCCTTGGCCGTCGCATCCACCCTCTCGCCCGCAGTCACCACGATGCCTTCTGCGTCAACCGGCACCGCCACCAGCTTCGCCCCGGTCGTGCTCAACGTGTGGCGTGAGGCGACATAGCCGGGATCCTCGAACCAGACGGAATCTCCCGGCGCGAGCAGCGCATCGATGCACAGCCGCAAGCCGTGCTGGGTGCCGCTCACGATCAGGACGCAGCTGGGATCACAGCGCACGCCGCGATTGGCGGCGAGATAATGCGCGACCTCTGTGCGCAGATGCAGGCTGCCGCGCGGATCGCCGTAGCCGAGTTCGTCGGGTCCAGCCCGCGCGATGCGCCGCCGGCTCGCCGCGGCGAGACGCTTCAGCAGCACCGGATCGACCAAAGTGAAGCCGAGCGCGAACGGACGGCGCGGCGGGATCCGGACGGCGAGCTCGGCGACCGGTGCCGCCGTCTGCGGCGCCGGCAGCGCGGTGGCGACATAGGTACCGGCGCCGTGTCGCGCCTCGACCAAGCCATCCGAGAGCAGCGCCTCATAGGCAGCCACGATCGCATTGCGACGGACGCCGAGCTGTTCGGCAAGGGCGCGCGTCGACGGCAGCCGCAGGCCGGGCGCGAGCAGGCCGTCGACGATGCCGGCGCGCAGCGCGTTGTGGACCTGCTGCGACTGGCTGCGGATGGCGCGATCGAGGCGAATCGGCAGCGCCAGCACGTTGTCGCGGCACCGGGAAGTGGTTGTCTGCTTTCGCATTGAAGTGGAACTCCCGGCAACCACTTTGCCATGGCATGACGTCGCTGCAAACAGGAGACTTCCGATGTCCGAGCAACAGGTGGCGAGCTACCCCGTCGACGACACCAACCGCGTCAAGCGGCGACATCAGCGTGCCCATTATGATCACGCAACGGTCCATGCGCTGCTCGACTCCGCCACGCTCTGCCATGTCTCCTATGTCATCGACGGCCAGCCCTATTGCACGCCGACGCTGTATTGGCGCGAGGGGACCACGCTGTACTGGCACGGGTCGAGCGCGAGCCGCATGCTGCGCAACCTGTCCGAGGGCCAGCCCGCCTGCCTCACCGTGACCCATCTCGACGGGCTGGTGCTGGCGCGCAGCGCCTTCCACCATTCCGCCGACTATCGCTCGGTGATGGCGTTCGGTCATGCACGCCTGATCGAGGATCAGGCCGACAAGGCACGCGCTCTGACGATGATGGTCGACCGCCTGTTTCCGGGCCGCACGGCCGGCTTGCGACCGACCACGGAGCAGGAGCTCAAGGCCACGTCGGTCGTGACAATGGACATCGAAAAGGCGTCCGCCAAGATCCGCGCCGCCGGCGTCATCGATGATGAAGAGGACTACGCGCTGCCGATCTATGCCGAGCGCATCCCGGTGCGCACCGTGCTCGGCGCGCCCGAGCCGTGCGAGCGGCTGCTGCCGGGCGTCACGCGACCCGCGACGCTCTCGGGCTTCAGCGCCGGACGTCTGCTCGATGAGGCGCTGACGGAGGCGTATGCGATGAGCTATCCGGCGGGATAGTTCTTGGCGCGACAATGTAGGGTGGGCGAAGGCGCGCCCGTCCTCCACGTTTGCATTCGTTGTGCCTGACCGCGCCGTGCCCACCATTCACGGCGCGATCGTCGTTGGCACGGTGGGCACGTCGTTCCAAGCGATGCGTTGCATCGCTCGGAACGTCTTTGCCCACCCTACTGATCTACAAACCTCTCACCGCTCGATCATGCGGTTCCAGCGCGTATTCCATTCGGGTCGCTTGGCGTTGATCACGTCCCAGTCCAGTGTGATCGCGCTCTTCATGTAGCCGTGGAAGGTCGTGAGCTTCTGCTCGGCCGCGGGCGTCGTGGCTTTCGCCGTGGTGTTGGACGGCACGATGTTGCCGGCCGCAAGCGCCTTGGCCTGCGCCTCCGGCGACAACAGATAGGCGGCCAGCTTCTGCGCCAGCTCCGCTTCCGAATTGTTGGCGATCACGCATTCGGCGACCATCAGCACGACAGAGCCTTCCTTGGGCTGCGCATATTCAGCCGGGATGCCCTTCTCCTTCAGGGTCGACACCGCGGTCGGCGTCAGCGGGAAGATCGCGGCCTCACCGGTCTGCACCATCTCGGAGATCTTGGCCGAGTTCGGGATATATTCGAGCACGTTCTTGCCGATCGAGTCGGGGAATGCCTTGAAGCCCGGCTCGACATTGGCCTCGCTGCCGCCATTGATACGGTTGAACATCAGGAAGGCATGCAAGCCGAAGGTCGACACCGAGGCCGACTGGAACACGACCTTGTCCTTGAACTTGGGGTCGGCGAGATCGAGCCATGAGGTCGGCGCCGGCCAGCCCTTTTCGTCGAACAGCTTCTTGTTGTAGGCGAGCCCGGTCATGCCGATGTCGACGCCGGCGGCGATGTCGCCCTTGAGCCGCGCGAACGGCTCGAGCTGCGCCAGCGCTTCGCTCGGCTTCAGCTTCTCGCAAAGGCCGAGACCGGCCGCACGGATCATCACGCCGTCGTCGAGAAACATGATGTGCATCTGCGGCTTGTCCTTGGCCGCGAGCGCTTTGGCGAGGATCTCCGAGGAGGTTCCGGGTACGACGACGATCTTGACGCCGTTGGCCTTCTCGAAATCAGGAAACACCGCCTGCGTATAGGTGCGTTCGAAATTGCCGCCGTTCATGCCGACATAGAGCGTCTTTGTTTCGGCATGCACGGAGGCGGTGGCAAGCACGAGCGCGAGGGCTGAGCCGAGCGCGGCGCGAGCATCGATCATGGCGAGGTCTCCTTCGATCCTGTCGTCATCTGCTGCGAGAGAGCATCGCCCGGCTGCGATGCGGGTGGGAAACGGGTGATCGCGAAGGCGTCGATCGGCGTCGAGGTCTGTCCGTCGCGCACGAGCTCGGCCAGGACCTCGCCGACCCCTGGCGCGATCTGGAAGCCGGCGCCGGAGAAACCGAAGGCGTGGATCAGGCCCGGCGTCGTCACGCTCGGTCCGATCACCGGATTGCGATCGGGCATCGTGGCCTCGGTGCCGCTCCAGAACCGGATCACCTGCGCGTGGCGCAGCGGTCCGAACAACTCGCTGGCGCACTGCATGATCGTGAGCACGCCGTCGCTGCGCGGGCGCGAATAGTCGGGATCATCGAGCGGCGCGGCGCGCTCGCCACCGACGACGACATTGCCGCGCGTCACCTGCCGGGCATAGATGCCGCCGCCT
>JBARNF010000507.1:0-2626 GCA_049802835.1 Bradyrhizobium sp. | reverse complement strand
CCCGCCTTGAGGTGGCCGTGCACCCGACGCACCGCGTCGACCGCACTGCGACCGGGCCGATAACCGTAGGCTTCGGGGTCAAAATCCGCCTCGAACACCGGCTCCAGCACCAGCTTGGCAGCCGTCTGCACCACACGATCACGAATGGTCGGGATGCCCAGCGGCCGCTCGCCTCCTCCGGGCTTCGGGATCAGCACCCGACGAACCGGCTGCGGCCGATACGTCTTGTCCCGAAGCTCCTCCGTCAGGGCCTTCAGCCACCCCTCCACCCCAGACGACTCGATCTGCTCGAACGTCACTCCGTCGACCCCAGGCGCGCCGTCATTGGCTTTCGCCAGCTCGTACGCGTGGGACAGAATGTCCGCCCGATGAATCTTGTCGTACAAAAGATAGAAGCGGAAGCCAGGCTCCGCCTTGGCCTTCGCATACAGCTTGCGCTGGAGCGTCTCGATCTTTTCGGGGGTTGTCAGGCTCATCACCAATCCCGCTCACCGTCCACACCGTTGCAAGCACATCGTAGGCAGGGGCCCCTCCCTCCACCGGCATTACCCGGCTTCATCAGTACTATGGCCCCCTCCGACTTCCGCGCCGTCCGTCCCCTTGCGAGACGTTCGGGTCGCTATCCCGACGCCGCGGATCTCCCCTGTCGCCCATAAACCCTTCTTCCACATGCTGCTGCCTCTTACCCCGGTGGACCGGACGGGTGCCTCTGTCGATTCTTCCCCCTCCGTTGGAGCCTTCCCCGAGGTAGGGGCGGGTCGGCGTCCACGACTTCGTTTTCGAGGCCTGGTCGGCACTTCAACTCGTTACAGCCTGCAGAACCGCTCGGCCGCCCAACGCGGCCTTTGTCACGAGGCTTCGACCCGGCAGTTGCCCACCGACAGTCGCTCGTCAGCTTCCGAGCCCAATCGACTTCGGCTCGTTTGGTCTCCTCATCCCAACGGGTCTATGATCGTTCCAGGACACACCCCACCCTACGACACAACGGCCGTCACAGCGCGCCGATGTCCTTCAGGCACGCTTGGGTCAACGTCATGCGGTCGGCGACGTGACGTTGCTCCGGGCAATCCATGTTGAGCGCAAACACGGTCGGCTGATCTGATTTGTCGACCCAGCCGACCATCCAGCCGAGCGTATGTTCGCCGCGCTCGGCGCCGAGCAGCCCGGACTTGAAATGAATGAGCGAGTCGCCGGCCTTGACGGTCGGGATGATGTCGCGCACCAGATCCTGGCTGCGCTTCGACACCGGCAGCGTGCCGCGGCGGAGACGATCGATGAAGTCGACCTGCTGCACCGGATCGATGCGAAGCGCGCCGGTGAGCCAGAACTGATCGATGCCACCGCCGATGTCGTGATTGCCGTAATCGAATTCTTCCAAAAATTTCTGCATGCGCTCGGGGCCGATGCGGCGCGCGATCTCCTGATACACCGGCACGGCTGAGACGGCGATCGCGCTGCGCAGGGTGTGATCCTTGTTCCAGGCCTCGATGGATCTCGTGACGCCATCCCACTTGAACACGTCCTTGTCGGGATCTTCGACGACGCCGGTTTCCAGCGCGATCAGCGAGTTCGCGATCTTGAAGGTCGAGGCCGGCAGCTTGCCCTCGCCCGAGCGCTCGGTGTCGCTGGCGATGACGAGATACTCTTCGACCTTGTAGGCGACGAAGGTGCCCTTGGTGCCGTCATCGGTGAAGTACTTGGCCAGCGCGCCGCGGATCTCGCTGCGCTGAGGCGCGACATGCCCGAACGCGTGCGCGGGCAACAGGCTGGCGCCGGCCATCAGGGCAAGCGCATGGCGGCGGCTGATCGGGGGCATTGCAGGTCTCTCCGTCGGAATTCCGGCCCTCCCTATCACAGGGCGATCGCGATCGAAGCATGACGGAGATCACAAAAGCTGCGCGCTACCGCGCCGGTCGCGACAGGTTGAGCACGAACACCAGGACCTCGGCGACCGCCTTGTAGAGCTCCTCCGGGATCTCGTCGCCGATCTCGACATTGGAGAGCGCGCCGGCCAGCACCTCGTTCTCCTCGATCGGGATGTCGTGCGCCTTCGCCACCTCGATGATCTTGGCGCCGATCGGGCCCTTGCCCTTGGCGATGACGCGCGGCGCGCCCTGGCCCTTGTCGTAGTGCAGCGCGACGGCGAGCTGGGTCTTGGCTGATTGGGTCTTGGCTGCCTGGGTCTTGGCGGCCGCCTTTACATCGATGCTCATAGCGCGCGATCCAGGAAATGGCCGGCCTTGGGCGGCATCACAGCCGGCGGCGCGCCGTCCTGCACGATGAGATCGCCAGGCGAGAGCTCGGCGCGGCTGAGCGCCTGGCTGAGATCGGAGAGCCCGGCGCGCAGCCGCGCGGCGGTCACGGGGCGCTCGGCCCACATCCGCACTGAGGTGCGCTCGGCGTTGAAGCTGATCATCGCGTGCACGGGGCCGGCCGGCTCGACGTCGAGCGAGAAGCGCGCCCGCCAGGTCCGCTTGGCCGCATCGGGCGACTGGGTGCCGCCATCGCGCGAAATCTCGAACTGCGCCATCGCCGTGCCCTGCGGCGTCGCGAAGGGAATCTCGAAATTCCAGCGCGGCACCGTCATGTCGGCCTTCGGCGCCGAAGTGTCGACACGGTCCGGCAA
>JBARNF010000506.1:0-27227 GCA_049802835.1 Bradyrhizobium sp. | reverse complement strand
TGAAGGACCGCCGCCACTCCGCCTGCGCGGTGAGGCGCGTATAGGTGCCGGGCGCGGCGCGCAACAGACACTGCGTCGGCAACCGCGCCCGCGGATCGGCGGACGTGGTCGTGCACAGGCCGCCGGTATTGGCTTGGGCCGTGATCGGGTCGAACACCGCCTGTTCGCGGCTCAGGTTGACGAAATTGGTCTTGTAGCTGAACTCGCCGCCGAACACCGGGTAGTTCAGCACGTTCGAGTAGTCCAGCACCGGATAGACCACCGGAACCGTCTGCTGGTTGCCGGAGAAGCTCAGATAGTGGATTGCGCGAACGTCGAAGAAGCTGCGGCTGCCGACGCCGGTCAGATACAGCTGCGAGATCGCCTCGGTCGGCAGGCTCATGAACGAGTTGAACGGGTCGCGGTACTGCGCCAGCCGATAATCCGACAGGAACATGAAGTCGGACAGCAGGATGCCGTCCCAGCCGAACACCCATTTGTCGTTGATCGCGAACTGCCCCTTGGTATCGACACCGCCGCGGAATTGGCGGTTTCCGGGTTGGCCGGCGAACGCGTTGGGATCGAGCTGGTCGATGCCGTAGAGGCGCACCTGATAGGCGCCATTGCTCAGGCGCTGGCGGAACTCGGCCTGCAGCAGCACGCCCTGCTTGGAGGTGATGCGCGGCGTGAAGGTCGCGTCGTAATCCGGCGCGATCGCCCAGTAGTATGGGATGTCGACGCCGAAGCCATAGGTGCCCGTCTGCGTGATGCCCGGCATCAGGAAGCCGCTCTTGCGCTTCACGGTCGGATCGGGCGTCGAGAAGTAGGGGATGTACGCCATCGGAACGCCGAAGAATTCGAGCTGGGCGTTCTCGAAATACAGCATCTTCTCGTTCTGGTCGTGGATGATGCGGGCACCCTTGACCTGCCACAGCGGCGGCTTCTTCGGATCGTCCTTGCAGGGTGCGCAGGCGGTGTACACGCCGTTCTCGAAGACGGTGTAATTGCCCTTCGAGCGGTCGGCGCGGGTCGCCGCCATTCGCGTCTGGTCCTCGGTCTCGACGCGCAGCGAATCGACGAAGCCGTCGCGGTAATTGTCCGCGAGATCGAGGCTGTTGGCGTAGGTGATCTTGCCGTCGGCGTCGGTCATGCGGATGTTGCCTTCCGCATGCAGGCGCTTGGTCTTCTGGTCGTAGATCACCCGGTCGGCTTCGACCGAGGTGCCGTTGTAGAACAGCTGCACGTTGCCGACGGCCGACACGCGCGAGTTGTTGTAGTCGTAGTCGACCTCGGTAGCCTGCACCAGCATCTGGTTGTCGTTGGCGACGCGCGGCGGCGGCGGCTTGGGCGGGCGGGGATTGTAGGTGAAGCTCTGGGCGGCGGCAGGCGCGACCGCGACGACGTCGATCGCAGCGCCAAGCACGAGGCCGAGCACCAGGGCAAATACGGATCCGAGGACGGCAGACGTTGGGACGGCAGATTTGGGGACGGCAGAATTTGGCACGACAGACTTGAGCACGACTGGCTTGACGCCAGACGCGCGCGCACGACCATAGCGCGCAACGGCATACTGCCGGAGCGCGGCGAGCGCGGTCTGACGGACGGCGACGAACGACACTAACCGTCCTCCTGGTAGAGCAAGGCCATAAAACCGGTGAGGCCGCCCACGAGGACAGGCAGCCACGCCGCAGCGATCGGATCCATCAACGCAGCCTTGCTCAAATCTTCGGTTACTTTCGACAGAACGTAGAGCAGAAAGCCGGCGCCCACGCCACTCAAAACCATTTTTTGAACGCCACCCATACGGAAGAACCTGAGGGACACGGACGCAGCCAGCATGACCATCGCAGCCAGCAAAAACGGCTGTGCGATCAGCTTATGATACTGCAGTCGGTACCCGGCGGTCGCGAAGCCTGAGCTCTCCGACGAACGGATGTAGCTCGGCAGTTGCCAAAACGACACAGTTTCGGGGGTGGAGAAGCTGTTTCGGACCTGCGCCGGCGTCAGGCTTGTGGGCAGAATGAATGTCGGTTCGTCCACCGGCGGAGCATCGAGCGAGAATCGGCGCACCGATTTGAACACCCATTGGCCGTCCTCAAGCGCCGCCTCGCGGGCCTCGATTCGGTCCTTGAAATGATTCTTCGTATCAAAACGGAACAGGGTCAGTCCGGTCAGCCGAACGCCCTGCTGCTCGCTGCGTGCGGCGTTGATGATGACGGACCCGTCCGGGGTGATCTGGTTGAGCCAGAAGCCCGCCGCATCCTGCACGCCGCCGCCCGGAGCGGCGCCGAACAGCTCGGCCTCCATGCGCTTGGACAGCTCGCGCAGATTGGCCGACATCGGGTTGTAGAGCGTCGTCGCCATCAAGCCGAGCATGATCGCGCTGGCCAGCGCAGGCGCAATGAACTGCCAGGCGGAGACGCCGGCTGCGCGGGCCACCACGAGCTCGAGTCGGCGCGACAGTGCGAGATAGCAGGTCATGCCGCCGATCAGGACGCAGAACGGCATCATCTTCTCGAGCAGCTGCGGCACGCGGAACAGCGAGGTCTCGGCCACCATCACCGCCGAGACGGAGGCGAGGCCCGAGGTCTTGCGCACCATCTCGATGTAGTCGACCAGCACGAGCAGGACGAAGATGCTCACGAACACGCCGACGGCCGAGACCAGGAAACGGCCGGCGAAGTAGCGCCCGAGCGTGTTGGTGACCATGCTCATGCGGTGGCCGGCCTCCTGAACAGCCGTGCGATCCGCGCATTGGAGCGGTTGATGGCTTCCATCAGCCGCGCCGGCGGCTCGACCACCACGCCGCCGACGATGATCCAGATGCTCAGGCCGAGAACGCCGAACAGCATGAGGTACTGGACCAGTGCCGCCAACGGCGATTTCACCGTCATGACGGAGCAGGCAAAGCCCGCCATGCGGACGCCGAACACGGCGAGGATTGCGCTGCCGAACGAGAAATTGCGGCTCTGCCGCGTCGTGCGCGGCGCACCCAGAAACGCGAAGGTCAGGGCTGCGAAGGCGAACGGATAGATCGGGGCCAGGAAGCGGTCATGCAATTCCTGCCGGAACTGTCCGGGTATCTGCTTGTAGATCGGATCGTCCTCGGCCGGCGCCATCAACTCCCACAGATAGCGCTCGCGAATGCCGAGCGTGACGTCGCGGCCCTGATTCGAAAACTTCGACATGTCGAAAGCGTAACGGGCGAAAGCGACCATGGCCGGCTCGCGCTTGCCGAGCTCGAAGCGTTCGAGATTGCCGTCCTCGAGCACCAGGAACGAGCCGTCGACATTCTTCACCACCGTGCCCCTGTCGGCCACGATCGTGATTCGCTCCTTGGGGTCGCGGCGGTCGTCGATGAGAATGCCGGACAGTTCACCGCCGGGTTGGCGCTCGCGGATCCGGATCGTCAGATTCTGGTCGAGCTGGGCGAACCGTCCAGGCTGGAGGATGTTCGCGAGCACGTCGGCGGTGATCTCGGCGTCCCATTGCTTGATCCGGCGCAGGCCGTCGGGCGCGAAATAGGATGCGATCAAGGTCACCAGGATTGCGACCACGCAGGTCGCATAGGCGAACGGGACGAACAGCCGGAACGGCGACATCCCGGCAGCGTTCATCACGATGATCTCCGAGTCGGTCGCGAGCTTGTTCAGCGTGTGCGAGACCGCGATCATCAGGGCGATCGGCGCGATGACGCCGAGCAGGGAGGGGATCACGAGGCCGGTGATGCCCAGGAATGTCAGGATCGTCTGTCCCTGGCTGGTCATCAGGTCGATGCCGCGCAGCGCCTGCGTAATCCAGATCACGCCGGTGAGGCTGATCAGGACCAACGCAAACGACGCCAGCGTCGTGCGAAAGATGTACCTGTCGATGGACCCCATCGTACGCGCTCGATTCCCCGGTCAGCAGTCTCGGAACGGGCGCTGCAGCCAACCCGTGAAACGGGCCCCCCGCGGCTGTTGTCGCCGTCACGTTCCGAGGGCGGTGAGTATCTCTACCATCCCTTTGATCCGTCGACAAAATGGCTGTGGCATGGCGCAATGAAAATACGCTTAAAATTTCACTATTGTGGCGGACCCGCCACGCGACGCTTGGCAGCTCCGGCCAAGGCGGGTCATACTGCTGCCAAGTTGGGTTCCGAACAGCCGCCATCCTCGCCTGTCCGTTGGAGATTTCGGACGGCCGTGGCGGCTCAGCATGTCAAAATCTGGAGGATTGCTTGATGTCCGACGCCGTCAAGGTCGGCTTCGTCCCGCTGTCGACCGCCCCGCGCGGTATCCTGGTGGCTTTCTGCGATGAGTCCCTGCGACTTGGAGCCGCGACGGAAAAGGCGCTCGGTGGCGCTTCCGATCTCATCAAGCGCGCCGCCGCAGCCGCCCGTTTCAAGGGCAAGGATGGCTCGGTGCTCGACCTCCTGGCTCCAGAAGGAATCAAGGTTCAGCGCTTGATCGTGATCGGAACCGGCAAGGGCACCGACCTCAAGGATCGGGATTTCCTCAAGTACGGCGGGAGCTTGACGGGAAAGCTGAACGCCGGGACTGACGCCGTGACGGTGCTGGCCGAACTGCCGGCAGGACCGCTGACGCCGGATCAGGCCAGCTCGCTGGCCGCCGGCATCCGGCTGCGGGCCTATCGATTCGACCGCTACAAGACCAAGAAGAAGGACGAGGAGGCGAGCGTCAGCGCCAACGTGTCGATCGCGGTCGCCGACGCCGCAGCGGCCAAGAAGGCGTTCTCACCGCGCTCCCACGTGACCGACGGCGTGATTCTGGCGCGCGATCTCGTCAACGAACCGCCGAACGTGCTCTATCCGGAAGAGTTCGCCAAGCGCGCCGCTGCCTTGCGCAAGCTCGGTGTCACCGTCGAGGTGCTGGACGTCGCAGCGATGACGAAGCTCGGCATGGGGGCGCTGCTCGGCGTTGGCCAGGGCTCGGCGCGGCCCAGCCGCACGGTGGTCATGCGTTACAATGGCGGCAAGCGCGGCGAGCAGCCGGTCGCCTTCATCGGCAAGGGCGTGTGCTTCGACACCGGCGGCATCTCGATCAAGCCGGCCGGCTCGATGGAGGACATGAAGGGCGACATGGGCGGCGCCGCCTGTGTCGTCGGCCTGATGCACGCGCTGGCCGCGCGCAAGGCCAAGGCCAACGTCATCGGCGCGATCGGCCTGGTCGAGAACATGCCGGACGGCAATGCGCAGCGTCCCGGTGACATCGTCACCTCGATGTCCGGACAGACCATCGAGATCATCAACACCGACGCCGAAGGCCGGCTCGTGCTCGCCGACGTGCTCTGGTACGTCGCGACCAAGTTCAAGCCGAAATTCATGATCGATCTGGCGACGCTGACCGGGGCAATCATGGTTGCGCTCGGCACCGAGCATGCGGGACTGTTCTCCAACAATGACGATCTCGCCGACAAGCTGCTCAAGGCGGGGCAGGAGACTGGTGAGAAAGTGTGGCGCATGCCGCTCGGTCCCGAATACGACAAGCTGATCGATTCGCAGTTTGCCGACATGAAGAACACGGGCTCGCGCCACGGTGGCTCGATCACGGCCGCGCAATTCCTGCAGCGCTTCGTCAACGAGACGCCGTGGGCGCATCTCGACATCGCCGGCACTGCGATGGGCGCGCCGAAGTCCGAGATCAACCAGAGCTGGGGGTCAGGCTATGGCGTGCGCCTGCTCGACCGGCTGGTCTGGGATTCCTACGAAGCCAAGAGTTCTTGATCAAGGCTTGATGGCGGGCAATGACCGAAGTCCTGTTCTACCATCTGCAGAACATGACCCTGGAAGGCGTGCTGCCGCCGCTGCTCGAGAAATCGCTCGAGCGCGGCTGGCGCGTCGTCGTGCAGTCGACGTCGGAGGAACGTGCAGACGCGCTCGACGCGCATCTGTGGACCTATCGTGACGATTCGTTTCTGCCGCACGCCACCTGGCGCGTGGCCGATGTGGCCGATCAGCCGATCGTGCTGACCATCGAGGAGAGCAATCCCAACGCAGCGAACGTCCGATTCCTGGTGGACAATGCGCCGCTGCCGTTGGACGCGGACGCCTATGAGCGCATGGTGCTGGTGTTCAACGGCGACGACACGGATGCACTTGCTGCAGCGCGGTCCGCTTGGACCGATTGCAAAACCCGCGGATTCGATGTCACCTACTGGCAGGCCGACGAGCGAGGGCGCTGGCAGCGTCGGCAATGATGACCGGTACGTGGCGGATGCGCCGACGATGGCCGCGCACGGCGATTAATGATAATCTGCCGATTTGCCGGCAGAGCGTTGGCAAAGCCACGAACGTGCCGCAAAGTGATGTTGGGACAACATGTTACTCCGTCCTGGAAGTTGCAATCCAGCAAGGTTCATCGTGCGAGACCACAACAAAAAGCTGACGCGCGTTCTGGCATTTCTTGTGCTTGCACCGGTCGTGTCCGGATGCTCGGGGACGCCCGACTTTCTCTCCAAAGATACCGAATGGTTCAACCGGCCACAGCGCCTCTTCATCAAGAGCATCTCGATCGATGCTCCGCCGCTGTCGCAGGACAAGCCTGTGGTTGCCGAGGATCTCGTCAGCGCGGAAGGGGCATGTCCAGGCATGGCGCCGGCCGCCGGCGATCCCGGGGCGAATGCGTTGGCAAGCGATGCGGCACCGACAGGGACCGGTGGCACGGTTGCGCTCGGCCATACCGAATGCGACGTGGTGCGTGGTATCGGCGCGCCCGATAGCGTCAACGTTTCCAGCAATGGCGGCGACCGTGTCGCCACCGTGACCTGGCTGCGTGGCGCGCGTGCCGGTGTCTACACCTTCACCGGCGGCCGCCTGACCTCGGTCGAGCGCGCGCCTGATCCAGGCCCGGCGCCGAAGATGGCCAAGCCGAAGACGAAGAAGCGGGCCGGCTGAGCCAACTATCAGTTGCGTTCCCGGCCGACTGTCGAACGTCCGTTCGTCAGCCCATCGCCTCGTCGTACAGCGTGCTGGCTTCCAGCCACGCTTCTTCGGCGCGCGCCAACGCCTCGGCGGCATTGGCTCTCGCCTTCGAGAGCTGCGCTGCCTGTTTCGGATCCCGCGTGAAGATGTCGGGCAGCGACAGCGCCCCGTCGATCTTGGCGAGGATCTCGGTGATGCGCGTGATCTCGGCCTCTGCGGCCGAGATCTTCTGCTTCAGCGCGCCCCGCTTGTTGTCGCCACGCGGCCGCTCCGTCTTCTCCGTCGCCTGAGCACGTTCGGTTTCGCGCGCGGGCGCGCCGCTGCGGGCCGACAGAATCATGCGCCTGTAATCGTCGAGATCACCATCATAGGTCTTGACCGTTCGATCTCCCACCACCCAGAGCTGGTCGGCGCAGGCCTCGATCAGATAGCGGTCGTGCGACACCATGATCACGGCGCCGGGAAACTCGTTGATCGCCTCCGCGAGCGCGGCGCGGCTGTCGATGTCGAGATGGTTGGTGGGCTCGTCCAGGATGATCATGTTCGGGCCGAAGAAGGTGGCCAGACCGAGCAGCAGCCGCGCCTTCTCGCCGCCGGACAGACTCTTCACCAGCGTGTCCGCGGCCTTGCCGGAAAATCCGATCGCCCCGGCGCGTGCGCGCACTTTTGATTCCGGCGCCTCGCCCATCAGCTTGCGGACATGGCTGTAAGGCGAACCGAGCTCGTCCAGCTCATCGAGCTGATGCTGGGCGAAATAGGCGATCGACAGCTTGTCGGCCCGAGTCACCTTGCCGGAGAACGGCGCGAGCCGGCCGGCGAGCAGCTTCACCAGGGTCGACTTGCCGTTGCCGTTGGCGCCGAGCAGAGCGACACGATCATCGTTGTCGATGCGCAAGGTGACCCGGTTGAGCACGGCCTGCGCGGGGTCGTAGCCCACCGATACGTTGTCGACGGCGATGATCGGCGGCGACAGCAGTTTCTCCGGCGCCGGGAACGTGATCTCGCGCACGTCCTGGGTGACGAGCGCTGTGACCGGCTTCATCCGCTCCAGCATCTTGACGCGGGATTGCGCCTGGCGGGCCTTCGAGGCCTTGGCCTTGAAGCGGTCGACGAAGGCCTGCAGGCGCGCGCGTTCCGCCTCCTGGCGCTTGACGGCCTTGGCGTCGAGCATCTCTCTCATGGCGCGCTGCTCCTCGAACGAGGAATAGCTGCCGCGGTACAGCGTCAGTTTGCCGCGGTCGAGATGCAGGATCTGATCGACCGAGGTCTCCAGCAGGTCACGATCGTGGCTGATGACGATCACCGTGCGCGGATAGTGCGCCAGATGATCCTCGAGCCACAGCGTGCCCTCGAGGTCGAGATAGTTGGTCGGCTCGTCCAGCAGCAGCAGGTCGGGCGCGGCGAACAGCGTCGCCGCGAGCGCGACCCGCATGCGCCAGCCACCGGAAAATTCGGCGCAGGCCCGCGCCTGGTCCGCAGCAGAAAAACCGAGGCCGCTGAGGATAGCGGCTGCGCGCGCCGGAGCCGAATGCGCGTCGATGTCGACGAGCCGGGTCTGGATCTCAGCGATGCGATCGGGGTCATCAGCGGTCTCGGACTCACGCAGCAGAGCGTCACGCTCCAGATCGGCCCGCAGCACCACCTCGATCAGACTCTCCGGTCCGCTTGGTGCCTCCTGTGCGAGGCTGCCGATCCGCCAGCGCGGCGGCACCGTGATCGCGCCGTTCTCCAGCGACAGTTCGCCGCGGATCGCCTTGAACAGCGTCGATTTCCCGGTGCCGTTGCGGCCGACCAGACCGACGCGTGCGCCGGGTGGGATCTGCACCGAGCTCTGGTCGATGAGCAGCCGTCCGGCCAGGCGGATGGAGATGTCGGTGATGGAAAGCATGCGCGCCTTGTCACCGCGCGCGCGGCCAAACGCAACCGCTTTTGTGGCCAGCAGCTCGCGGTGAGGAGGCCCAGGGCTGTCTGGAAACGGTCTACTCGAAACGCGCCGCCACGCCCTCGCGCTTGTGCAGCTCGTCCATCAGGTGCTCGAGGCGACAGGGCAGCCGTGAACTGTCCGGCGGCAGGCTGCGTTGCAGCCGTTCAGCCACGGCCTCGCAGATCGATCGGCTGGTCTTGCGATCGAGCGCCTCGCTGAGGTCGGAGGTGCGGCCAGTCATGACGGAGTTCCACCAGCGTTTGCAACAGGATGTTGTAACAAGTCACGGCTGCTGAATAGGTTTCCGCCAAGGCCGCAGATACCCGGCTTTTGGGTTGAAAATCATGAAAAAAGCCCCGGCGTGGGGGACGCCGGGGCAATGCGAGTTCGGTGCGGCGGGGGGCGGGTGCCGCGCCGAGGCTCGTATTGGAGGCTCGTATCAATAGCAGCGGTTGATCAAGCGAAAGCGCGGTCCCCAGGGGGTCGGAACCACACGGCGCACGTAGCAGCCGCCATAGCCGTAACTGTAGACCGGGCCACCGACGAAGCGCGGGCCGTAGAACGGACGGTGCCAGCCGCCATGCCATCCACCGTGCCAACCACCACCATGCCAGCCACCGTGCCAATGGGCCGAGGCTGCGGTCGGCGACAGCGCGGCTGCGCCCAGCGAAACGGCGGCGACCGCGATGAGGGAGAGTTTGCGCAACATGATCGTCTCCTGGATTACGGCGCTGGTGGCGCCCACATTGTCCGACGCTTGAGGCTGGGAGAAGGCGGTCGCTGAATTCAGGCCATCCTCACCCGATGCGGTGAAGATAGGCGACCCAAGCTGAACGCAGTTGGCACAGGCCCTTCAGACTATGTTCAGAATTGTGAAATTGTCGTAATGCGTCGCGCCGTGGATCGGGCCTGGGTCGCTTGCCGTTGCCCGGCTGCGTCGATATAAGCCCGCAACTCCACCCAATTCCCGCACCTCCAAGGACGATATCATGGCGATTGAGCGCACGTTTTCGATCATCAAGCCCGACGCGACCGAGCGCAATCTCACTGGCGCCGTCAACGCGCTGATCGAGAAGGCCGGCTTGCGCATCGTGGCGCAGAAGCGCATCCGCATGACCCGCGACCAGGCCGAAACCTTCTATGCCGTGCACAAGGCACGTCCGTTCTTCGGCGAGCTGGTCGACTTCATGATCTCCGGTCCGGTCGTGGTCCAGGTCCTGGAGGGCGAGGGCGCCATCCTGAAGTACCGTGACGTGATGGGCGCCACCGACCCGTCGAAGGCTGCCGACGGCACCATCCGCAAATCGCATGCGAAGTCGATCGGCGAGAATTCGGTGCACGGCTCGGACGCGGCGGAAACCGCCGCGGTCGAGATCGCGCAGTTCTTCTCCGGCAACGAGATCGTCGGCTGACGATCTCATGTGCGGCGGAGAGCAACCTCCGCCGCGCATCGCTCCCGTCCGTACTATCCGCTGAACTCATCTGGAAGGTCCGGCCGTGAACTGGCTGTCGCAGCTCGCTGATCCCGCCATTTTCGGCCATTTGCTCGCTCAATTCGAAGCCGACCTGCAGAGCCCGGGCTTCTGGCTGGCGCTCGGCAAGATCGTCTGGATCAACGTGCTGCTGTCCGGCGATAACGCGCTGGTGATCGCGCTCGCCTGCCGGGGCCTGCACGGCCGGCATCGGTTCTGGGGCATGGTGGCCGGCTCGGGCATCGCGGTCGCGCTGCGCATCGCCTTCACCGGCATCGTCGCCACCTTGATGGCGCTGCCCTATCTGAAGCTGGTCGGCGGGCTGGCGCTGCTGGTGATCGCCGCCAAGCTGCTGGTTCCCGAGGACGAGAACGACGAGATCGCCGCCGGCACGACGCTGTGGCATGCGGTGCGCATCGTCGCGCTCGCCGACCTCGTGATGAGCCTCGACAATGTGATCGCGGTGGCAGCCGCCGCGAACGGGCAGGCTTCGCTGCTGATCATCGGCCTTGCCATGAGCATCCCGCTGATCATCGCCGGCGCCGCGCTGATCATGCTGGTGCTCGACCGCTTTCCGCTGCTGGTGTGGCTCGGCGCCATGCTGCTGGGCTGGGTGGCCGGCGAGGTGATCGCGACCGATCCGGCAATCGAGCCGCTGCTGCACCATGTCCTCGACGGCACCGTCGTCATCAATATCGAGGCGGCGTCGGCCCTGTTCGCCGGCAAGACGCATCTCTCCAGCCATGTCGACGTGATGGAGACACTGATGTCGCTGCTCGGCGCCGCGGTCGTGCTGGTCGCCGGCTCGATCTGGCGCGGCCGCGCCCTGCAGCGCCAGGCCGACGGCGAGCTGGAAGCGGCTCCTGCCCGCGGAGTCGACCTGCCGTAGCCACATTTGCTTTGGCGTGCGTCGGCCGTTGCGGCGGGTCGATTCAGGTATGACCGCTCGTCAGGCATGCTGCTGAAACGACGGCGTTTACTTTGGCCAGATACAGCGGCACAGCGTACGAGCCGGCACAGAAGGTGGTATCTTCACGCCCATCGACGCGGCCTTCTCCGTTGGGGTTGCGGCACGGTGCCGCGCTGCCGTCGAATGACGTATTGAGCGGACGACGATCGTCCCTAAACTGGGCCGGCTCGCGTGTGATTCCGCATTTTTGGATTTTTGTTTTGTTGCCCGTTCGCAGGGCACTGAAGTTGGACTCGAGAATGTTGACCGCAGAGGAGATCGCCCACGTCAGGTCGTCGTTCGACATGGTGTTTGCCAATGCCACCGACATGACGACGACGTTCTATGATCGCATCTTCGAACTGGCGCCGGAATGCCGTCCGATGTTCCCTGCCGACATGAATGTGCTGAAGCGGGACTTCATCGCCACGCTTGCGGTCCTCGTCGGCAGCCTCGATCAGGTCACGGGCCTGCTCTCGAGCACCGACATCCTCGGCCGCAATCATGTGCGCTATGGCGTCAGGCCGGAGCACTATCCGGCGGTCGGCGAAGCGCTGCTGTGGAGCCTCGCCAAGGGATTGGGTCCGCATTGGACCGACGAGGTCGAGCAGGCGTGGCGCAAGGTCTACGACGTCATCGCCCAGCGCATGATCGCAATTTCCTCGCGCGAGGCGAGGCCTTAGCTTCGCACGATCGAGCCGGAGCGTCCGACCAGCCGCGCCAGCTGCTTGAAGCGGCCGCCGACGCGGTCCGCGACGAGGTCGACCATGTGATGCTCGAACATCAGCATCAGCTTGCGGTCCTGCGTGCGGAAATGGGTGGCCGGCAGCACGCCCGGCCGCGCCGCGGAGATCAGATGGGCGACGCGGAAGGCGGTGCCCAGGACGCGTGCACGGTCGATCGCGGCCTGGCTCAGCTGCTGTGTCAGCAGCGGCGGCGCGGTCTCGTCGCGCAAGCCCTCGTAGCGGAAGAACACCGACAGCGCCACGAAGATGCGGCCTTCATGGCTGATCGAACCGAAATTGCCGTTGAGGACGATCCCGTAGGTCTGCTCGCCGCGATGGTCCGGATGCATGCGCCAGCCGATGTCCGACAGCAGACAGGCGGCGTGCCGCAGCCGTCGCTCCTCCTCGGTCTCGCGGATATGCACCACTCGGAACAGGCGGTCGGTCCAGTCGATCAGCTCGCGCGCATGCTGGGCCGAACGCGACAGCAGCTCGTTGAGCGCCTGCGCCGCGCATAGCAGCCCGTCCTTGGTCCGCTCGGCGTCGGGGAGCTTGGAGTAGAGCAGGCCCTCGCGCACGCCGAAGGTCGAGAACACGACGGTCTGAGGCTTGGCGACGCGGATGACGTGTTCGAGCACGAGCGCGGCATAAGCGAGCAGGGGGCGGCGCGCCTCGGCGACCGCCTCGATGTCGGCCAGCATGTCGGCGGCGACGAGACGGCGCAGGCGGCGGACGAAGGCGAGCGCGTCCATGGCGGGGATCGCGTAGCCATGCATGACGCCGAGCGGATAGCCGCTCTGGATGATGTGGATGCGCGCCAGCGCGCGCCAGGTGCCGCCGACCGCATAGAAGGTCCGGTTCTCGCCGGCCAGCAGCTGCGGCAGGTCGGTGAGCGCTTCGCTCGCGATGCGCTGCGCCTTCTTCAAGGATTTCTCCGCGAGATCCTGCAGCGCCAGGCTGCCGAGCGGCAGTGTCACGCCGCTGCGGACCTGATGGCCGCGGACGTCGATGAGCTCGAGCGAGCCGCCGCCGAGGTCCCCGACGATGCCGTCCGGCTTGTGGATGCCGGAGATGACCCCGAGCGCCGAGTAGCGCGCCTCTTCCGGTCCTGTCAGAATCTGGATCGGGGCGCCGCAGATCTTCTCGGCCCTGGCGATGAAGTCGGGGCCGTTCGAGGCGTCGCGGCAGGCCGCTGTCGCGATCGCATGGATGTCGCCGACCTTCTGGACCTTGCACAGCGCACGGAAGCGCGTCAGCGCCGTCAGCGCCTTGTCGACCGCATCGGTTGCGAGCAGACCGGTGGTCTGGACCTCGCGGCCGAGCCCGCACAGCGCCTTTTCGTTGAACACGGTAACGAGGCTGCGCTCCATCGCCTGGTAGACGACGAGACGGACCGAGTTCGAGCCGATGTCGATGACGCCAACGCTCGCGGCCCTCGAATCAGGCCGTTTCACCGCGGTATTCCTCGATCAAGGATGGCCTGGCGAACGCTGCCCCTATGAAGGATTGCGTTCATTCCGGCGCGTGAGGCGGCGCGGCGATGATTCCTTGAGCGACTTTCCACGGCCGGACAGACTCGGATTCGTCATGAAGTAATTGTGCAGATTGAACGGCTCTTCGCCCTTCGCGGCCTTCATACGCGTTGACGACCCGTCCGGCAACAATTGCCAGCTCTGCTCGGTGTCCTTGAGGTTCGCCACCATGATCTGCTCGAGGACCTGCTGATGGACGGTCGGATTCTGCAGCGGGCACAGCACCTCGACACGGCGGTCGAGGTTGCGCGGCATCATGTCGGCCGAGGAGATGTAGACCGCGGACTTGGCGCTCGGCAGGCCCTGACCCATCCCAAAGCAGTAGATCCGGCCATGTTCGAGGAAGCGGCCGATGACGGATTTGACACGGATGTTGTCTGACAGCCCTGGAATTCCGGGGCGCAGGCAGCAGATGCCGCGCACGATCAGGTCGATGGAGACGCCGGCCTGGGACGCCTCGTACAGCGCGTCGATGATGTCAGGGTCGACCAGCGAGTTCATCTTCATCCAGATCACGGCGGGCTTGCCCTGGCGGGCAAAGTTGGTCTCGCCGTGGATGTGCTCGATCATGCGGTTGCGAAGCGTGAGCGGCGACACCGCCATCTTCTCGATGTCGATCGGCTCGGCATAGCCGGTGATGTAGTTGAAGACGCGCGTGACATCACGGCCGATCACCGGATCCGATGTGAAGTACGACAGGTCGGTGTAGATGCGCGCCGTCACCGGGTGATAGTTGCCGGTGCCGGTGTGGACATAGGTCGTGAGGCCGCCGCCCTCGCGGCGCACGACCATCGACAGCTTGGCATGCGTCTTCAGCTCCAGGAAGCCGTAGACCACCTGCACGCCGGCGCGCTCGAGGTCGCGCGCCCAGCGGATATTGGCCTCCTCGTCGAACCGCGCCTTGAGCTCGACCAGCGCCGTCACGGACTTGCCGGCTTCGGCGGCTTCCACCAGCGTGCGTACGATCGGCGAGTTGTTGGAGGTGCGGTACAGCGTCTGCTTGATCGCCACCACGTCGGGATCGCGCGCCGCCTGCTGCAGGAACTGCACGACGACGTCGAACGACTCGTAAGGATGGTGGACGATCAGGTCCTTCTGCCGGATCGCGGCGAAGATGTCGCCGCCATGGTCGCGGACGCGCTCGGGATGGCGCGGCACATAGGGCGCGAATTCGAGGTCGGGGCGGTCGACTCGCGTCAGCTGCGACAGCTCGTTCATCGCCAGAACGCCGTCGACCAGGAAGACCTCGTCGTCGGTCGTGGACAGTGCATTCTGCACGAAGCGGCGCAGCTCCTCCGGCATGTTGGCTTCGATCTCGAGCCGGATCACCGAGCCGCGGCGGCGCCGCTTCAGCGCGGTTTCGAACAGCCGCACCAGATCCTCGGCCTCTTCCTCGATCTCGATCTCGCTGTCGCGGATGATGCGGAAGGCACCCTGGCCCTTCACGGTATATCCGGGGAACAGGCGGCCTATGAACAGGCCCGTGGCCTGCTCCAGCGTGATCAGCCGGATCACGCCGTCCTTGGCTCCGGGGAAGCGGATGAAGCGGTCGAGCTTGCCGGGCATCCGGATCAGCGCGTTCATCGGCCGGCCGTCCGAGGTGCGCATCAGCTGCAGCGCGACGGTGAAGCCGAGGCTCGGGATGAACGGGAACGGATGGGCGGGGTCGATCGCGAGCGGCGTCAGCAGCGGGAAGATGTTGGCGAGGAAATGGTCCTCGATCCAGGCGCGCTCGCTCTTGGTGACATCCTGTCCGTCGACCAGCACGATGCCGAGCTCGGCGAGAAGCTTGCGCAGGTCACGCCAGATCGCCTGTTGGTCGATCGCCAGCTGTGAGACGTTCTCGTTGATCAGCTTGAGCTGCTCGGTCGGCGTCAATCCGTCCGGGCTGCGCTCGGCGATGCCCTCGCGCACCTGGGCGCGGATGCCGGCGACGCGGACCATGAAGAATTCATCAAGGTTGTTGGCGGAAATCGACAGGAAGCGCACGCGCTCCAGCGCCGGATGGCGCGGATTCACCGACTCTTCCAGCACGCGGCGATTGAAATGCAGCCATGACAGTTCCCGATTGATGAAGCGCTCGGGGCTCGAGGCAATCTGCAGCGGGGCCGCCGAAACCGAGCCTTTCTCTTGAGTTTCAATGACTTGTTCGGTATCCATGAGAAATTGATCCATATCCGATAGCAGCAATCAAATCAGGGCGCAGCGGCGGACCGTAGCCCAATCTGAATGACCAGGGGATGACGTTCCTGGCACCATTGAGGTTCCGCTTCAGACCGTCGTCAAGATCGTCGATGGCTCATTCGGGGCGGAGCAACTCGGCGGCGAGCGCGCGGGTGACCGGCCGTCCCAGCCGCAGAGATTCGTTGTCCAGCAGCGCGATGGTCTGGCGTGCCGCAGCATACGATCGCTCGATGCGCGTGGCGAGGTAGTTCACCACCGTCTCGTCGATTGCGAGCTGCCGGTCGGCGGCCAGCTTGACGATCAGGGCGCGGAACAGCTGGTCGTCCGGCGGCAGCAGCGTGACGACCGGGACGGCGCGCAGTCGCGACCTGAGGTCGTTGAGCGCAATGGGCATCGCGGCCGGCGTCTCGCGCGCGGTGATCAGGACATAGGCCTCGTCCTGACGCGCCAGGTTGAGCAGGTGAAACAGCGCACGTTCTTCCAGATCGGTCGGCTTGAGGTCCTCGAGCACGAGTGCCCCGGTGGCCAGCGCCCCGGGCACGGCCGCAAGATCGAGGGCCTGCGCCGACAGCGAGCGGGCTCCGGCCTGTTCGGCCCAGATCGCGGCGAGATGGCTCTTGCCGGAGCCGTCGGGGCCGACCAGGAACATGGTCCGCGCCGGCCATTCCGGCCAGGCGTCGACCAGGGCCAGGCCGGCCGCGTTGCCTGGGCCTTCGAGGAAGTTGTCCCGCGTCAGGCTCTCCGCATGCGGCAGCGCGAAGGTCAACTGACGAGGGGGAATATGGCCGGCCAAGTTTGACGTGCTCCGTATCGTGGCATCCATGAGGTCGCCGGTGGCAGGGCTCGGGTGCAGGCTCGGGTGCAGGGCCTGCAGACAGCTCACCGGACTTCGATGGTGTTCATGTGGCGCACCCACTCGATGAGATAAAGCCCGACCGACACGAGGGTAAAGACCGTCACCAGCACCATCAGCACGACGTCGTAGGGCTTCGGCTCGAAGCCGAAGCTGAGCGATGCGAGCACGAGCGCTGCGAATCCCACCTGCGCCACCGTGTTGAGCTTGGACACCATCAATGGCTTCATCGCGACCGGGCGGTCGAACAGCCAGGATACGATCACCGCGGTGACGATCATGATGTCGCGCGACACCACCAGGATCACGATCCAGCGCGGGATCGCCCCCCAGATGCCGAGTGTGACGAAAATCGACACCAGCAGCGCCTTGTCGGCGAGCGGATCGAGCAGCGCGCCGAGCTCGGAGCGCAGATTGAACCGTTTGGCAAGGAAGCCGTCGACCGCATCGCTCACGCCGGCGACGACGAAAACCATGAACGCGATTTCCATCTCGCCGGCCGCGATGGCCCAGACGACGATCGGAACCAGCAGGATTCGACCAAGTGTAATCAGATTGGGGAGAGTGTGAGGAATGGTCACGCAGCAGGTCCCGACGACAATTCGATCAAAATACAACCCGATTCCGAAGCGGGGCGAACCGGTACGGTCTTTAGATAGTGTGGGGACGAGCCCCTTGCGAGCCATTGCGCGCCGCCGGATTCCGACGTAACCAGCGGTCAGATTAGGGGTTTTTACCATGACCGAGCGCAAGAACGGGCTCACTTATGCAGATTCGGGCGTCGATATCGATGCCGGTAATCGTCTGGTCGATCTGATCAAGCCCATGGTGCGCGCGACCGCACGTCCCGGCGCGGACGCCGAGATCGGCGGGTTCGGCGGCCTGTTCGACCTCAAGGCCGCGGGCTTCAAGGATCCGGTGCTGGTCGCGGCCACCGACGGCGTCGGCACCAAGGTCAAGATCGCGATCGAGACCGGGCTGCATGCCGGGATCGGCATCGACTTGGTGGCGATGTCGGTCAACGATCTCGTCGTGCAGGGCGCCGAGCCGCTGTTCTTCCTCGACTACTTCGCCTGCGGCAAACTGGATCCGGAGGCCACGGCGGCCATCGTTGCCGGCGTCGCGGAGGGGTGTCGCGAGTCCGGCTGCGCGCTGATCGGCGGCGAGACGGCGGAAATGCCCGGCCTCTACAAGGACGGCGACTACGATCTTGCCGGCTTCGCGGTGGGGGCTGCCGAGCGCGGCACGCTGTTGCCGTCGGGTGACATTGCCGCAGGCGACGCGGTGATCGGGCTCGCCTCGTCGGGGGTCCATTCCAACGGCTATTCGCTGGTCCGCAAGATCGTCGCGCAGTCGGGACTTGGCTTCGATGCGCCGGCGCCGTTTGCGCCGGTCATGACGCTGGGCGGCGCGCTGCTGACGCCGACGCGGCTGTATGTGAAATCGTGTCTGCGTGCGATCCGCGAAACCGGCGCGGTGAAGGGGCTCGCCCACATTACCGGCGGCGGCTTCACCGACAACATTCCGCGCGTGCTGCCGAAGCACCTTGGTGTGTCGATCGACCTTGCGCGCCTGCCGGTGCTGCCGGTGTTCAAATGGCTGGCGGAGCAGGGCGGGATCGCCGAGCTCGAGCTGCTGCGCACCTTCAATTGCGGGATCGGCATGATTGCGATCGTGAAGGCCGAGGCCATCGACGTCGTCACCGACGTGCTCACCGCGAGCGGCGAACATGTCGCGCTGCTCGGCGAGGTCATCGCTGCGAGCGGCGAGCAGCGCGTGGTCTATAACGGCGCGCTCGATCTCTCGCTCTGACGACGGTGATCCGATGAAGCGCCGCGTCGCCATCCTGATTTCCGGTCGCGGGTCCAACATGGCCGCGCTGATCCGTGCGGCGGAGCAGCCGGATTTTCCTGCCGAGATCGCGGTCGTGATTTCCAATCGCGCCGACGCTGCCGGCCTTCAGAAGGCGCAGGAGAGCGGTGTTCCGATCGAGGTCATCGAGAGCAAGCCGTTCGGCAAGGACCGCGCCGGCTTCGAAGCGAAGCTGCAGCAGGCGCTCGATGCGCGCGGCATCGAGCTGATCTGTCTCGCCGGCTTCATGCGGCTGTTCACGGCGGAGTTCGTGCAGCGCTGGCATGGGCGGATGCTCAACATCCATCCCTCGCTGCTGCCGTCCTTTCCCGGCCTCGATCCGCACGGCCAGGCGTTGCGGGCCGGCGTGAAGATCTCCGGCGCAACGGTTCATTTCGTGATTCCGGAGACGGATGCCGGACCGATCGTTCTGCAGGGCGCCGTGGTGGTCAGGGATGACGACACGCCGGATACGCTCTCGGAACGTATCCTCGGCATCGAGCATCGCATCTATCCCGAGGCGCTGCGGCACCTGGCCAAAGGTCTGGTGCGGCTCGAAGGCGATCTGTGCAAGACATCGGCCGTGGAGCTCGCGGACCAATCGCTGATCTGGCCCATGGTCCCGTAGTCGCGGCGCCGGCTGGCCAAAAAAAATCCCCGGCAAGGCCGGGGAACATCATGGCAGCCAATGCGACTGTGACGAAGTTTGATCATCCGCGGCGGGCGAGCGTTGCGCACACCGGGGTGATTGGCGTCGGAGTGCGCGCGGAGGCGCCGCCGGCTTGGAGCATGCTCACGAGAGCTTCAGGTTCTCGGCCGAGGCCTTGCCGCGACTCTCCACCAGATCGTACTCGACGGCCTGGTTTTCGTTGAGCGTCGTCAGCCCCGCACGTTCGACAGCCGAGATGTGGACGAAGACGTCCTTGTCACTGCCGGCCGGTTTGATGAACCCGTATCCTTTGGTCGGGTTGAACCATTTCACGCTGCCTTTGTAGGTCGGCATCGTTGTCTCCTCGTCTAGACCAAAAAAGACGCAGCCACGCTCACCGCGTGCCACGCCACGAACCGGCTTTCCCGAGATCTGCTCAATTTCCGAAGTTGCGAAACGCACAGTCGAACGGCCAAATCCGATTGTGCTGAGATTGCAACACGATTTTCCGCCGATATCAAGATTGAGACAGTGATGAGAACGCGTCGCGAAGTCGCGTCTGGCGGTGGTATCGCAGGGCGTCGCGTGTGGCGCAGGAACCACAAAGTTCGCAAGCGCAGGCGCAGCTAGCTGCGATCGCAATTGACGGCCAGCGGGAACTGCGGGCAAATCCCCGCGGAATATTTCGACGAATTTGAGCTGATGGCGGGCGGGCGGCGATGCGCGGGGCATCTCGGGCCACACAGGGTGGGCGATCGAGCACCGTTTCACGCGGTTCGACGCTGCTTGCCATTGCGATCGGCGTCGCCCTCACGACCGGCTCCGCCCTTACCCTGATGGGGAGCGCGGCGGACGCCGCCAGCGTTCCAAGCAGCGCGGCGAGCCCGACTCCGACTCCGACTCCGACGCCCACGCCGACCCCCACACCTACGCCGACCCCGACGCCCACGCCGAGCCCATCGCCGAGTCCGGCTCCGAATGCGATCAGTTCAGACCTGTCATCGGGCCGATCCGTGCTCGATCTCGGATCAAGCTTCCTCGAGCGGCTCGGGAATCAGGCGACTCACGGCGGCATCCGGCTGCTGCGGACCAACCCCGGCGGCGGCGGCGCGTCGGAATCCGCGGAGCAGCCGCGCTTCAGGACCTGGGGGGAAACCTACGGCCTGACAGCGCGCGCCAACGCGCAAGCCAACTTCGTCGGCGACAGCAGGACGACCTGGGGCGGCGTTGCCGGTCTCGGCATGCGCCTGGGCGCCGGCGTGAACATCGGCCTGTCGGTCGATCAGAGCCGGACGGCTGTCGACGTCCCGCTGGCGCTGCAGTCGGCCACGCTCGATCTGACGCAACTGGGCTTCAACGCCTCGGTCGACCAGGGGCCCTGGACCTGGGCCGTCGCCATCGTCCACGGCTTCGGCGGGATCAAGGCGCGCCGAGACACGAGCCAGGGGACGACGACGTCGGCCTATGGCGCCCACATCACCGGCGTGCTGAGCGAGCTGGACTACTATTGGAGTTCCGGAGAGAGCCGGGTCGTTCCGAAGTTCGCCTTCGAATATGCGCGCGCTACCACGGCCGGGTTCCAGGAGGCAGGCGGGCTCGATCCGTTAGCGGTCAGTGGGACGTCGCTGGAGCGCGCGCGCGTTCTGATCGGTGCCGAACTCGGCCACTATTTCATCGTCGACGGCAGGATTCTCGACCTCTCGGCCTACGGCAAGCTCGTCGATAATTTTTCGCAGAATCTCGGCTCAGTGACGGTCAGCCTCGGGGCGCAAAGCATCACGCTGCAAGGCCTTGGCGAGGGGCGCTACGGCGCAGACACGGGTGCGGCGCTTTCGCTGTCGCTGAGCGGCACGGCGCGCGTCTATCTGAACTACGATGCGAAGCTGCGCTCCGCGCTGCAGTCGCATCAGGGCACGCTCGGCCTCGAGCTCAAGTGGTAGATCGGCAACGGCCGTTCTCTACGCCGGCTTCGGCGCGACGTATCCATCAAAGCCTGCGGTCTCGCGCGCCTGGGCCATCAGAGGCACAAGATCGAGGGGATGGATGAACTCATCCCGGAAGCAGGCATGGGCCTTCGGATCGAAAATGCGCTTCAGCCATTCGATGACGATCTTGTGCCGGTCGGAGTTGCGAAACTCCTTATGATAGGTCAGCCACAGATCCATGTGGTAGTTGATGCCGAGGTCGATCGGCACCAGCGGTGCGCCAAGCGCGATCGCCGACGTCGGCAGGAAGCCGACGCCGGCGCCGCGCTCGACGGCGTAGAGCACGGCCACGCTCGAATTGGTTGAAATGCCGACGATGCCGTCGAGCGACTCCAGGCCGAGGATGCGCGCGTAGCCGGTCTCGTCGAGCTGCGTGCCGTGTTGCTTGATGATCCGATGATTTTTAAGGTCGGCCAATGATGCCGGCAGCCCGTAGGCATCGCGATAAGCTTCAGACACGAAACCGTAGATGTGCAGGCGGCCAAGCTTGGTGACGATCACATCCGGATTGGTCGGCCGCGCGAACTGGATCGAGATGTCCGCTTCCAGGCGCGAGACGTCGGCCTGCTCCATCGCGCAGCTCAGCTCGACCATGATCCTGCGGTAGGTCTTCTGGAAATCGATCAGCCGCGGCAGGATCCAGAAATTGCCGGGGCCTTCCGTCACGGCGACCCGTACCGATCCATGCGCATCGGTCGAGAGTGACGCACGCCGGAAGATGCTGAAGCTCAGCCGTTCCATCTGCTCGACGTCGAACAGCAGCGAGCGGCCTTCGTCGCTGAGCGACAGGCCGGACTGATCCCGGATGAAGAGCTTGCATCCGAGCTCGTGCTCGAGCCGGTCGATCTTGCGCATCAGCGTGGTGCCGGTCAGTCCAAGAACTTCCGCCGCGTTCCTGAAACTCTGGTGCCGTGTGCAAAGGAGAAATGCTCTTAAATCTTCCCACGAGGCGTTAAGCGTTTCATCAGACTTCCTGCGCTGCGTAGATGCAGCACCCCGATGCAAATGTTGCTGCATACCCTCCAGCCCCGACCAGTATGATGGTGTCATCAAAGCCAAGCTGGAAACATAGATGCAGAACCCGCAGCGCGGAAGCACAGAATTCACCCTGCGGCATCAGCTCGATGCGCTGCCGGCGACAGATCTGGTCATGGCGCAGCCCGTCACGTCCGATCGGCTCGGCGAGCTCGCAGAACTCGCGAGGCGAGAGATTCCTGGCGTGCGCGCGTCGGAGCAGGAGCTCGCGGAATTCCTGCGCTACGATCCGCAGTCGATCTTCGCACTCTGTCGCGGCCGGAAACTGCTCGGTGGCATTGCCTTCCTGTATCTGAACTGCGCGGGTCTCGATGCGCTGCTGCTGGATGCGTTCAATTTGAACGATCCGGCGCGCCGGCACCTTGCTCGGCCGGATGAAGAGGTTGCTGCTATCTATGTCTGGGCGCTCGTTGCGCAAGGACGAGGAGCGGTCGGTCTCGGCAATGTTGCGCAAGCGCTGCGCGGACCGAGATTTCACGCAGCCGATTACTACGCGCAGCCGTCGAGCACGGAAGGACGCGCGTTTCTCGGAGCACTCGGCTTCGCGCCGGTTCCGAGCTTTCAGCCGGATCTGTGGTGGTATCAGCGGCCATGGAACCGGCTGCCCCAGGTGATCGCGCCTTCGATTCAATCGACAAGGATTTTCGCAGAGAGGAGTCTTGCGGATGCACGGTATTAGTTCAGCCAGGACGGCAAAATCGAATTCACGCGCCATCACGGTGCGCATCGCGCGCGATCCGAACGACCTCATGCTCGTCACCGCGATCCGTTCTGCGGTCTATCTGACCGAGCAGGACTGCCCGATGGAGGAGGAGTTCGACGGCAACGATCTGGTCGCGGCGCATTTCCTCGGTTTCGTCGGCAACCAGCCGGCAGGGTGCGTGCGCGTGCGCTTCTTCGGCGAGTTCGCCAAGGTCGAACGGCTTGCGGTGCGCCACCAGTACCGGCGGTCGCGGCTGTCGTTCAAGCTGGTCCGCGAAGCGCTCGACTATTGCAGGCGCAAGGGCTTCAAGAAGGCTTATGGTCATGCCCAGGACCGCCTGGTCGATTTCTGGGCGCATTTCGGCGCCAAGCCGCTCGGCCACAACCGCAAGCTCACCTTCTCCGATTTCTCCTACACCGAGATGGTGCTGGACCTCGAGCCCTGTGAGGACGCGATCACGCTCGACAGTGATCCCTATCTGATCATCCGTCCCGAGGGTGACTGGGATCGTCCGGGTGTGCTCGATATCTCCGCCGGCCGGCCGGCGTCCTCGCCCTTGCGTGACTTCGCTGCAGCGAGACCGTGATGCCGAACCGAGATATGTTCGGCGCGATCGAAATCAATCCGCCGGTTCTGGTGTGCGCCGATCTGCAGTGCGAATATCTTGCGGAGGGGCGCCAGCACCTGATCGCCGACGGGGACGCCATCATGCCGCGCTGTCGGCAGCTGATCGCGCTCTGGCGCGACAATCTCTGGCCGGTGATCCATCTCAAGCGGATCGCGCAGGCGGCCTGGTTCAACCCGGCCTCCAACCTGACGAACTGGCTTCCGGACTTCAAGCCGACGCCTGGCGAGCTCGCGTTCGAGCACCCTTTGCCCTCGGCCTACAGCTCGGCGCGGTTCGCCGAATACATGTCGAACATGCGCAGCATGCGCTGCGTCCTGCTCGGCTTCTCGCTCGACGAGACGATCCTCTCGACGGTGGTCGACGGCTTCCATCGCAGTCACCGCTATCAGGTGATCGGCGACGCCGTGGCCTGCCGGCAGGCCTGTGTCGGCGACGTCGCCTCGTACAAGCTGGTCGTCACCAAGGTGATCAGCAATTTCGCCGGCGTGCTCGACAGCGCCGACGTGATCGGCGCCAGTGGTCGGCTCGCGGTGTGACCGGGGCCGGCGGTGAAGCCATCACCCGGCGGCGAGCCGCTCGGCCAGATCGATGACCATGCGGCGGTCGGACGGATCGCTGATCTTGTTGAATGCAACCACCAGTCGCAAAGCCTCGACGACGTGCAAATCAACAGGATTTTCGCTGAGTAACCGCAGCAGCTTCTGTTCTGGCGGTTCGCAATCGTCTTTGCTCACGCGGTAGCTCCAGGAACGAGAGACCCGACATGACCCGTGAGGAAGAGCTCAAAGAGCTGGCGAGCAACCTCCAGGCGGCCATCGCGAGGGCGCGTCAGCTCGACCTGCCGACGAGCGTCTACATCCTGTCGATGGCTCTGGTTGAGGTTTCCCAGACAATAGAGGCAGAGTTGAGGGGGCAGGCTGGATCCGAATGACGTCCGCCGGCCGTAGCCGGGTGTGGCGCGGTGCGCAATCGATTGGGGAAACTCCCGGACGCGGCACATCGCGGCGGCCGGCCGGGTTAGGTCCGGTCGACCCGGACGACGCGGCCCTTCTCGATCGCGAGCGCCAGCCGGCCGTGCTTGAGCGCCAGCGCGGCCTCGCCGAACAGCTCGCGGCGCCAGCCCTGCAGCGCGGCGACGTCGGCTTCGTCGTCGGCGGCGATCTGTTCGAGATCGTCGACGGTCGCGATCACCTTGCTGGCGACCGCGTGACGCTCCGAGGTCATGCGCAGCAGCACCTTGAGCAGCTCGACGATCGCGGCGCCATTGGAATTGTTGCGCGGCTTTTCCAGCTTGGGCAGCGCCGCAGGGTCGCGGGCGAGCCCGCGCTGCACGGCGGCGACGATGTCCGAGCCCCATTTCGAGCGCTCGAAGCCCTTGGGCAGCGAGCGCAGACTGCCGAGCTTCTCGATCGAGGTTGGTGCATGCGTGGCGATGTCGCCGACCGCGTCGTCCTTCATGACGCGGCTGCGCGGCACGTCGCGGCTCTGCGCCTCCTGCTCGCGCCAGGCGGCGACCTCGATCAGCACCGCGAGCTCCTTCGGCTTGCGGACCCGCGTCTTCAGCCGTTCCCAGGCGCGCTCGGGATGGAAGTCGTAGGTCTTCGGCGAGGTCAGGATCTCCATCTCCTCGCTGACCCAGTCGCTGCGGTTGCGCTTCTTCAGGTCGGCATCGAGCGCTGCGAACACATCGCGCAGATGCGTGACATCGGCCTCGGCGTAATGCGCCTGCTCCTTGGTCAGCGGCCGGCGCGACCAGTCAGTGAAGCGGTGGGTCTTGTCGGGGCGGTGGCCGGTGATGCGCTCGACCAGCTGGTCATAGGCAATGCTGTCGCCGTATCCCAGCACCATCGCGGCGACCTGGGTGTCGAAGATCGGATGCGGCACGATGCCGGCGCGATGCCAGATGATCTCGATGTCCTGGCGCGCGGCGTGGAAGACCTTGAGCACCTTCTCGTCGGCCATCAGCGCGAAGAACGGCGCGAGGTCGATGCCCGCGGCCAGCGCATCGATCACCACGGCTTCGTCGGGGCTCGCCATCTGCACGACGCAGAGCAGGGGGTAATAGGTGGTCTCCCGCAGGAACTCGGTATCGACGGTGATGACCGGGTGCTGGGCGAGGCGGGCGCAGGCGGCCGAAAGATCGGCGGTGGTGGTGATCAAGTCCATGAACGATCCATGACGAGGCACTTACGCCGTCGTCCGAAAACGCTGACAAGTCAAGGCTGTCGGCAAAGGGTACGGGATAAATTCGTCCCTGCTTGTCGGCCCAATCAGGCGCGAAGGCAAGCGCCGGGCGCTCGGACGATCGCTCTATGGTTGACGGCGGGCCCGCGGCCGCCCTCCTGGATGAGGCCGCTCAGTGATGCCGGACGCGTCCCGCGGGCCGGCGCCCGGACGGTACGGCAAGCACGACCAGGCACAGCGCGATCATCGCCAGACCCATGAATTCGAACACCAGCGCGTCCACGTTCGCGACCTCCCCCGACTTGTTGTTTCAACTTGTCGGGGCTGCATTGATCGTTTCTTAAGGACCGGCGGCGGCCGGCCCCGATGGTGCACGCGAGGTTAACGGCGGCCGCTACGTGCCGCAGAAGGTCTGCAGCACGCGCTCCTCCGCTTTCGGCGGCTCGGCATAGGCGGCCAGCTCCGGCTGGTCGTCATAGGGCTTGGCCAGCACGGTATGCAGCTCCTCGAACGGCTTGTAGTCGTCGTTCTCGACCGCCGCCGTGATGACCGCCTCGATGCGGTGGTTGCGCGGGATGAAGGCCGGATTGACCTTGCGCATGGCCTCGCGCCGCTCGGCCGGGTGTTGCGGCTCCTCAGCGAGCCGCTGCCGCCAGCGTGGGATCCATTCGTCGAAGCCGGTCGGGTCCTCGAACAGGGCGCGGACCTCGCTGGCGTCACCGCTTCCCGCGGCCTCGCTGAGCCTTCGAAAGGTGAGGGTGAAGTCGGTCTTGGCCGCCGCCATCGCATCGAACAGCGCCTGCGCCAGCGGCTGGTCGCCCTCGCGTTCCGTGAACAGGCCGAGCTTGCGGCGCAGCCCCGCTTGGTGCGCAGCCGTGAACTGCGCGGCAAAACCGTCCAGCGCGGCCTCGGCCTGCTTGATCGCCTGGTCCTTGTCGTCGTCGAACAGCGGCAGCAGGCATTCGGCGAGCCGGGTCAGGTTCCACATCGCTATCCGCGGCTGGTTGGCAAACGCATAGCGGCCGAACTCGTCGATCGAGGAGAACACCTGCTTCGGATCATAGCCGTCCATGAAGGCGCACGGACCGTAATCGATGGTCTCGCCGGACACGGACGTGTTGTCGGTGTTCATGACGCCGTGGATGAAGCCGACCAGCAGCCAGTCGGCGATCAGCTTCGCCTGGCGTGTGATCACGGCGTCGAGCAGGGCGTGATAGGGCCGCTCGGTGCCGGCAATATCAGGATAGTGCCGGCTGATGACGTGGTCGGCGAGCCGCCGCACCGCCTCGCTGTCCTGGCGCGCGGCGAAATACTGGAACGTGCCGACCCGGATGTGGCTGGTCGCGACCCGCGTCAGCACCGCGCCGGGCAGCGCCATGCCGCGATTGACCTGCTCGCCGGTGACGACAGCGGCCAGCGAGCGGGTGGTCGGGATGCCCAAGGCGGCCATCGCCTCGCTGACGATGTATTCGCGCAGCACCGGGCCGAGCGCGGCGCGACCGTCGCCGCGGCGTGAAAACGGGGTCGGGCCGGAGCCCTTGAGCTGGATGTCGCGGCGGATGCCGTCTTTGTCGATGACTTCACCGAGCAGGATCGCCCTTCCGTCGCCGAGCTGGGGTACGAAATGGCCGAACTGGTGGCCGGCATAAGCC
>JBARNF010000505.1:0-6594 GCA_049802835.1 Bradyrhizobium sp. | reverse complement strand
CACGCACGGGGCCGTCGCCCAACAGATCCAGGAGCACAGGCGCGAGATTGTCGGCGGTGCAGGCTTCCTGGAGGAATTCCGGGATCACGTTCTCGCCGATCACGAGGTTGGCGAGGATGACGGAGTGCACGTTGACGATGCGCCGCAGAATGAAAGCCTCGACATCGCCGACGCGATAGGCTGTGACCATCGGCACGCCCGAAAGCGCAAGCTCCAAGGTCACGGTGCCCGACTTGGCGAGCGCTGCACGGGCGCTCCTGAACGCGGCGCGCTTCTCGGCCTCGCCCATGATGATTTGCGGCGGGACCGGCCAGTCCGCGACCCCTGCCCTGACCGCGGCTTCCAGATGCGGCGTGGTCGGCAGCACAGCCTCGAACGCGGTGCCCTGCGCACACAGCCGCGCCAAGGTCTCGCCGAACACGGCAATGTGCCGCGCCACCTCGCTGCGGCGGCTACCCGGCAGCACCAGCAGCACCGGCGGCCCGGCATCGCGGCGCGCCTGCTCCATTGCATTCGGACGCAGGCTCGCGAGCTGCTCGATCAGAGGATGGCCGACATAGGTGCATGGCGGACCGCCGAGCTTGCGAAACGCCTCCGGCTCGAACGGCAGCAGGCCCAGCACGTGATCGACATAGGAGTGCATCGCCCGCGCCCGGCCGGGGCGCCAGGCCCACACCGTCGGCGCGACGTAGTTGACGATCGGAATTGCGGGATCGCGCGCATGGACCTTCTTCGCCACGCGCTGGGTGAAATCCGGGCTGTCGATGATGATGAGCACGTCGGGCGCTGCTGCGACGACCGCATCCACGGTGCGGCGGATCAGGCGCAGTATCTTCGGCAGCTGCTTCAGCACCGCCGTGAAGCCGACGATCGAGAGCTGCTCGATCGGGAACAGCGAGGTGAGCCCCTCGCGCGCCATGCCACGGCCGCCGACGCCGGAGAACTCGACCCCATCGCCCAGCCGCTGCCGCAGCACCTTCATGAGGCTGGCGCCCAGGCGGTCACCGGACTCTTCGGTCGCGACAAGGCAAATCCTGCGGATGGCCGGGCCGGCCGGAGGCCGCGCCGTCACGCAGCGACGCCCATGATGAACACCCCGGCGCGATCGGCCGCCGAAACCGTTTCCTGCGGATCGGCAAGCAGCGTAAGGCCGGCGCCAACGGCGACGCCAGCGAGGCCCGCCGCTGCAAGGCCCTCGACGGTGCGCGGGCCGATGGTCGGCAGATCGTAGCGCAGGTCCTGGCCGGCCTTCGGCGCCTTGACCAGCACGCCGCGCCCGGCAGCGGCGCGAATGCGGCGATCGGCGCGCAGGCGCGCCACGCGCGTCAGCAGCCCATCCGTGCCCTCGATATCCTCGAGCGCCACGACGTGACCGTCGATCACGACCACCGCCTGCCCGACATCGAACGGCGCCATGGCCCGCAGCACGGCGAGCCCCTTGGCAATGTCCCCGCTCACCAGATCGGTCGGCCCGCTCCGCGTCAGCCGTCCTTCGGGAACGAGCAGATTGGGGGCTACGTCCTTGACGCCGATCATATGGAAGCCATGGCGCTCGAAGATGCGGCCGACGCCCGACAGGAGGTGATCATCGCCGCCCCGAAACGCCGACCAGATATAGGGCAGTTCGCGCAGCGTGCCCCAATCGATCCGGATCTCCGACACCGCCGGACGAACGAGATTGCCAATGAACATCAGGTCGTGACAGCCCTCGGCCTTGAGCAGCTTCAGGGCATTGCCGAGCTGGCCGAGTCCTATCCAGTGATGACGAAAGCGCGACAGCGGTTTCGGATCGCAGATGCCCTTCAACGCAAACAGCACGGGCGTCCGGCCGCGCGCGACGATCTCGTCGGCAACCGCGAAGGGCAGCACGCCGCCGGCGGCGATCATGCCTACAGGCGGCGTGGTCTCGGTTGCCTGCCCGCCCATCGCACTCAAAGCTCAGCAGTTGGTCTGCCGATCTCCGGCAGACAGAGCGCGCGATGTCGACCACCGTCGATGAAGGCCAGGATCTCGGCAATGGCCGGATCCTCTCCGGCCAGCGGACGCACGGCCGCAAGACGATCGGCCAACACGCCGGGACCGTGGAACAGCTTCTGATAGAAGGCGCGTACGGCGGCGAGACGCTCTCGGGTGAACTTGCGGCGCTTCATGCCGATGACGTTGAGGCCTTCGAGCACGGCATACTGGCCGTTGACGAGGCCATAGGGAATGACATCGCCGCGCACGCCGCAGACGCCGCCGACCATCACGCCGTGGCCGATGCGGGTGAACTGATGCACCGCAGAGAGGCCGCCGATGTAGACGGCATCGCCGACCTCGACGTGGCCGCCGAGCGTCGCCGAGGTCGCGAAAATCGCGTTGTCGCCGACCACGCAATCATGGGCGACGTGGGCGTTGTTCATGAAGAACCCGCTGTTGCCAACCTTCGTCAGGCCGCCGCCCTTGGTGGTGCCGATGTTCATCGTCACGCCTTCGCGGAAGGTGCAGCCGGAGCCGATCTCGAGCCGGTGCGGCTCGCCGCGATAGCTCAGGTCCTGCGGCGCGCCGCCGAGCACGACGAAAGGCGAGATCACGTTGTCGGCGCCGAGCGTCGTATGTCCCATGATCTGGACGTGACTGATCAGCCGGCAGTTGGCCCCGATCACGACATTCGGACCAACGATGCAGTAAGGGCCGATGACGGTGCCCTCACCGATGACGGCGCCGTCCTCGACGCGCGCGGTGGGATCGATCTTGCTCATCTCGACGCAATCAACTCTCTACCCGGCAGGTCAGTCGGTCAGCATCGCGCCGACATCGGCTTCGGCGACGACGACGCCGTCGACCTTGGCGTCACCGTGAAACCACCACATCGTCTTGCGCCGGCCGATCGAGCGCATGTGGTATTCGATGGTCTGGCCCGGCAGCACCGGCTTGCGAAACTTGCACTTGTCGATGGTGAGGAAATACACCGCGCGCGGCTTTTCCGTGCCCTCGACCGACTTGATGCCGATCACGCCGGCGGTCTGCGCCATGCCCTCGATCATCAGCACGCCCGGATAGACCGGCCGCTCCGGGAAGTGGCCCTGGAAGCAGGGCTCACCGATCGAAACGAGCTTGACGCCGATGCCGCTGTAGTCGGCCCGGATGCTCTTCACACGATCGATCAGGAGAAACGGATAGCGGTGCGGAAGCGTCTTGAGAATCTCGTTGATGTCGACATCCGCAAACCTGATGGGTGACTCCTCCATCACTCCCGTCCTTCGTCCCTGTTCGTCGCCGCCGAATCGCGCACCAGCCGTTCCACCGCGACGATCTCGCGGAACCACTGCTTGGTCGGCTTGGCGAAGAATCCGCCCCACCGACCGTTCGGCGGAATGTCGTCCTTCACACCACTCATCGCCGTCACCTGGGCGCCGTCGCCGATCTTGACGTGATTGTTGATCCCGACTTTCGCCCCAAGCGCGACGTTGTCGCCGATCGTGAGGCTTCCTGCCAGCCCGATCTGGGCCGCCAGCAGGCAATGCCGTCCGATTGTGACATTGTGGCCGATCTGAACCTGATTGTCGATTTTGGTGCCCTCGCCGATCACCGTATCGCGCAGGCTGCCGCGATCGATGGTCGTGCCGGCGCCAACCTCGACATTGTTCTGGATCAGCACCCGTCCGGTCTGCGGCACCTTGAGGTGGCCGTCCGGACCGAAGAAGATGAAGCCATAGCCGTCCTGGCCGATGCTGCAGCCGGGATGGATCAGCACGTCGTTGCCGATCAGCGCGCATTGAATGACGGTGCGGGCGCCGACGTTGCAGTCGCGCCCGATCTTGACGTGAGGACCGATCACGGCGCCAGCACCGACCACCGTTCCAGCCCCGATCTCGACATGGGCGCCGATGACGGCGAGCGGCTCGACGATGACGCCATCCTCCAGCCGCGCCGTGGGGTCGACGATCGCCTGCGGCGAGATGCCGTCATCGCCAAACCAGGGTTGCGGCCGCAGCGCGTCCGCGTGTCTCTCGCGCGCCAGCTGAACGAAGGCCCGGAATGGCTGATTGGCCCGGAGCACCGCGACATGAGGAGGCACACGCGATTCGAAGCGCGGGCTGACCAAGCAGGCGCCCGCCTTGGTCGCCGCCAGCTGGTCGGCGTATTTGAGATTGTCGAAGAACGCCAGATGCATCGGGCCGGCTTCGTCGAGCGAGGCCAGTCCCTTGATCACCTGCTCGCCGCGGGCGGCATCGACCAACGTGGCCTTGGTGGCCGCAGCGATCGCCGCCAGCGTCGCAGGAGGTGAAGCCTGGAAGAAGATCGGTTGTGCCATTCCGTCGTGGTGCCCCAGGGACAAAAAATCAGAGCCCGGCCCCGGCATTTCCGGAACCGAGCTCCATTCTCTTACACCGTCCGGGCCGGCCTAGGCCAATCCGGAATCGGCCGAAGCAGCCGCCTTAGAACGTCGTGCCGCCACCGAACCGGAACTCCTGAGTCCGGTCGAACTGACCCTTGGTGAGCGGGATCGCGTAGTCGAAGCGCAGCGGACCGAACGGCGACGCCCACACCAGACCCACACCGACCGAGCTGCGGACCTTGTTCTGGTCGTCGAACTGCAGGCCGAGACAGGTGCCGGCATTGGCAGCCTTGGTCGCAGTGGCAGCGGTCGGCCTGATACAGCCGGGCTGGTTGACCTCGCCCGTCAGAGCCCAGGAGGTCGGTCCCTGGTAGCCCGACAGACCGCCGGCGTCGGCATAGACGGCACCCTTCAGACCCACTTCACGCGGCAGGAACCAGAACGGCATCTGCAATTCGACCGAAGCGCCCCAGTACTTGGTGCCGCCGAGCGCGTCCTGCGTGCCGAACGGATTGATGTCACGCGGACCGATGCCGTTCGGAGCGAAGCCGCGAACCAGGTTCGGACCCATCTGGAAGTGGTCGAGCATGCGCAACTGGGTGTTGCCGATCTTGTTCAGGATACCGCCCTGCAGATGGACGATGCTGACGATGTCCGACACCAGCGGCGTGAAGTACTTCGCGTCGAAGGCAGTCTTCAGGTACGACACGTCGCCGCCGACACCCGCGAAGTCCTGCTTGAAGTCGACCAGCAGGCCGTCAGTCGGGTTCTTGTTATTGTCGAGCGTGTTGTAGTTCAGCGTGTAGCCGAGCGCCGAGGTCAGGGTCGCACCCTTCGCCAGCTCCTGGCGGACCGGCAGCGAGGCTTCACCGTTGGCGAAGCAGCCCAGGCCGTTGTTGCCGGTCGGATCAACGCCACCATTCGCGTTGATGAACGCGGGCGTCGGGTTGAACGGCACCAAGCGGTTGCCGATCAGGCTGCCGGCAGCGAGGTTGTTACAGTCCGACAGCGTCGCCGGCAGCGTGATCTCCTGGCGGTAGATCGAGTAGCGCAGCTGCAGCGACAGGTCTTCACGCAGCTGGAAGCCGAGCCGCGGGCTGAAGCCGAGCGTCTTGGTGCCGTAGGAGATGAAGTTGTTGGCAAGCTGCTGGCGCTGATAGAAATCGAGGCCGAGCGCGACCCGGTAGTCGAGCAGATAGGGCTCGACGAAGGACAGCGAGTAGCCGCGTGCGAACTGGCCGTAGGTGACGGATGCCTTGGCGAACAGGCCGCGGCCGAGGAAGTTGCGCTCCGAAATCGAGACTTCGGCCAGTGCGCCGTCCGTGGTCGAATAGCCGCCGGAGACCGAGAAGTCGCCGGTCGACTTCTCCTCGAGTGTGACGACCAGCACGACCCGGTCGCTCGACGAGCCCGGCTCGGTGGTGATCTTCACGTCCTTGAAGAAGTCGAGGTTCTTCAGGCGGCGCTCGGCACGATCGACCAGCGCGCGGTTGTAGGCATCGCCTTCAGAGATATCGAACTCGCGGCGAATGACGTAATCGCGGGTCCGGGTGTTGCCGCGGATATTGATGCGCTCGATGTAGGTGCGCGGGCCCTCGTCGACCGCAAACACCACCGAGACGGTGTGGGCCTCGAAGTTGCGATCACCGCGCGGGCGGACCACAGCGAAGGCGTAGCCGCGACGCGACGCCTCGATCTGCATCTCCTCCACCGACTTCTCGATGTTCTCGACGTTGTAGAGCGAGCCGACACTGACGCGCGAGTAACCGCGCAGCGAGGTGGCGTCGAGCGTCGCAATGGACGACTGGAAGTCGACCGAACCGACCCGGTACTGCTGGCCTTCCTCGATCTTGAAGGTAACGAGGAAGCCCTTGCGCTCAGGATCATACTCGGTCAGCGCGGCCACGACCTGGACGTCGGCATAGCCGTTCTTCAGGTAGAAGCGCCGGATCAGGTCGCGATCGGCCTCGACGCGGTCCGGATCGTAGGTGTCGCCGGAGCCGAGAAAGCTCAGCAGGTTGGTCTCGTGAGTCTTGATGATGTCCTTCAGGCGATAGGACGAGAAGGCGTTGTTGCCAACGAACTCGATCGACTTCACGCCGGTCTTCGCACCTTCCTCGACCGTGAAGATCAGGTCGACCCGGTTGTTCGGCTGCTCGATCATCTCCGGCGTGACGCGGACGTCATAGCGGCCGGAGCGGCGGTAGATCTCGGCGATGCGCTGGGCGTCGGCCTGCACCATCGGCTTCGACAGGGTGCCGCGCGGCTTCGAC
>JBARNF010000504.1:0-6315 GCA_049802835.1 Bradyrhizobium sp. | reverse complement strand
CCGCGTCGATCGAGACGGTGAGGACGTCCTTGCCCGGCTTGAGCCCGGCTACTTTCATGGCCTGGATGGCGCCTACCATCATGTCGTCGTTGTGCGCGTAGACGGCGCAGATCGACTTGCCGCCGTTCTCGGCCTTGATGAAGCTCTCCATCACCTCTTTGCCCTTGGCACGGGTGAACTCGCCGGTCTGGCTGCGTACGACCTTCAGGTTGGCGTTCTTGGCGACGACGGCGTCAAAGCCCTTCTTGCGGTTGGTGGCGACGCTGGCGCCGACCGTGCCCTGGAGCTCGACAACGTTGCAGGCCTTGCCGCCGACGGTCTTGGCGAGCCACTCGCCGGCGACCTCGCCTTCATGCACGCTGTCGGAGGTGACGGCGGTCAGATAGAGGTCCTTGCCCGAGGGATCGATGTCGCGGTCGAGCAGCACCACCGGGATCTTGGATTCCTTCGCTTCCTTCAATACGGCGTCCCAGCCTGAAGCCACCACCGGCGCGAGGAAGATCGCATCGACGCCCTGCGCGATGAACGAGCGGATCGCCTTGATCTGGTTTTCCTGCTTCTGCTGCGCGTCGGCGATCTTCAGGTTGACCTTGCGCTTGGCGGCTTCCGACTTCGAGACGGAGGTCTCGGCGGCGCGCCAGCCGGATTCGGACCCGATCTGCGAGAAGCCGACGGTCAATTCGGCGGCGCTGGCGGAAGTGGCAAGCAACAAGGCGGCCGTTGCGGACGCCGCAAAGAGGGCTTTCAGGTTCATCAGGCGTTCTCCCAAAATGTCTGTTCTGGATGCGCCGCCGCTATGAGCGGTGTCGTCGCACCGTTTAAGCCGACCTCGACGGCCGGCGCGCCCGTTATTCCACGGAACCTTGGGCCTGACTAGTCATATTATTTGACTATAATACTTTTTAAGGAGGGGTCGTGCGTTGGCTAGGCCCAGGAGGGCAGCGTCGCACTGCTGCAGAGCGACATCATACACCAATAAAATCTTGAGTTGTCGAGGGGCAACAGTCAGTGCAGCACAATCAGCGCATCGCCGCCGCGTCGCGAGCACGCTGTTCGATCGCGGCCCACGCGCCGGCCTTGATGTCCGCCACAGGCGCGACCCAGGAGCCGCCGATCGCAACGACCTTCCTGTGCTTCAACCATTCTGCGGCGTTGCCGGCATTGATGCCGCCGGTCGGGCAGAAGCGCACGTTCGGGAACGGCCCGGCCAGCGCATCGAGCGCGGCGATCCCGCCCGCCGGCACCGCGGGGAAGAACTTCACCAGCTCATAGCCGCGCGTAACGCAGGCGATCAGGTCCGACGACGTCTGGATTCCCGGCGCAAATGGCAGCTCGCCTGCCCTGGCGGCGTCCAGCAGCTCGATGGACAGGCCGGGACTGATCGCGAAGGCGGCGCCGAGCCTGGCGACCCGCTCGTAATCGGCCGGCGTCAGCACCGTGCCGATACCGACCACCGCGTCCGGCACCTCATCGATGATCGCGCGTGCGGCATCGAAGCCCGCCTGGGTGCGCAGGGTGATTTCGATGACGCGCAATCCGCCGGCGACCAGCGCCCGCGCCAGCGGCACGGCGTGCGCCGCATCCTCGATCGTGATCACGGGAATGACCGGCGCTAGCGCAAACACCGCATCCAGCTTCGCGCGCTTGTCAGGGATGCTCATCACGCCTCGCTCGTCGCCAGAATGTCCCGCGGCATCGCCGAGGGCGGGATCACGGCGCCCGGCGCCATGATCACGGCACCGGCGAGCCGATGGCCCGCAAGCGCGGCCTTGCGCGGCGAAGCGCCGTGGATGCGCGCCGCGAGATACCCCGCATTGAAGGAATCGCCCGCCGCCGTGGTGTCGACCGGCTTTAGCACCGCGGGCGGAGCAATGTCGACCAGCACGCCCTCGGCATCGATCAGGCAGCCACGCGCCCCGCGCTTGACCACGATCTCCTTGACACCGGCGTCCTTGAACCGGCGCAGGCAAAGCGACGCATCGGAATCGCCGAACAGCATCTGCTCGTCCTCGAGCGTCGGCAGGGCGATATCGACCAGCGGCAGGATCGCGCGGAAAGCGCGCTGGGCCGCCTCCCGGCTGCTCCAGCCGCGCGGCCGGTAATTACCGTCGAACACGACACGCGCGCCGCGCTTGCGCGCGACGGTCAACAGCTCGCGGAGCTTGGCCTTGCCGGTCTCGCCATAGAGCGACAGGCTGATCCCGGACAAATAGATCCAGTCGAAGCGCGAGAGCCTGTCGAGCATGGCGTGATCGGCGCGGTCGAACAGCTCGCGCGCCGGCGCGCGGTCGCGCCAGTACAGGAAGCTGCGCTCGCCGCTGGCATCGCGCTCGATCATGTAGAGGCCGGGCACCCGGCCGGCGACCCGCAGCACCTCGGAGGTTTCGATACCCTCGGCCTGCCACGCCGCCAGCATCGCATCGCTCAAGGGATCGTCACCCAGCGCCGTCACATAGGAGGTGGGCACACCGAGCCGCGCCAGATAGAGCGCCGTGTTGAGCGTGTCTCCGCCGAAGCCGCGCCGGAACAGCGAGCCGTTCTCCTGCGCGAACTCCACCATGCACTCTCCGATGCAGGCGACTTTCATCGGCGTCAATCCATCCATCAAAACGTCAAATGAACCTTCATCGCGCGGCTTCGATCGCTGGCGAGCTCGAAGGCGGCAATTGCCTCCTCGAACGGCAGCGTAGCAGAGATCAGCGGCTTGACGTCGAGCAGCCCCTCGCCCATCAGCCGCACCGCCAGCTCGAATTCGCGGTCGAACCTGAACGTGCCGCGCAATTGCAGCTCCTTCGTGACCAGCGTGTTCAGCGGCAGGGTCATCTCCCCGCCGAGCCCGAGCTGGACGATGACGCCGCCCGGCCTGATCACGTCCAGCGCGCCCCGCAATGCAGCCTGATTGCCTGAGGCCTCGAACAGCACGTCGAACGTGCCCTTGCCGGCGCGCCAGGGATCGAGCGCGGACGGCTCCGCCCCGACATTCAACGCGTCGCTGGCGCCCAGGCTGCGCGCGACCGCGAGCGGCGCATCGGCAATGTCCGTCGCCACGATTTCGGCGGCGCCGCCGTAGCGTGCCACCAGGATCGAAAGCGCCCCGATCGGCCCACAGCCGGTCACCAGCACCCGCTTGCCGAGCAGCGAGCCGGCCTGATGCGCGGCATGCAGGCAGACCGACAGCGGCTCGGCCATGGCAGCTTCACCGAGCGACAGCGACGGCGCGATCGGCACGGCCTGCGAGGCATCGACGGTGACGAATTCGCGGAAGCCGCCCTGGACATGGGGATCGCGCATCGCGCTGCCCATGAAGCGCATGTCCAGGCACTGGCTGCGCAGCCCCTCGCGGCAATAGCTGCAGCGGCCGCAGGGCAGGCTCGGATTGACGGCGACGCGGGTCCCTTCCGCGAGGCCGGCCACGCCGTCGCCCACGGCAGCGACGACGCCGGCGATCTCGTGCCCTAGCGCCATCGGCTGCTTGATGCGCACGGTGCCGAAGCCGCCGTGATGATAATAGTGCAGGTCCGAGCCGCAGATGCCGCCGGCCTCGATCTTGACCCGGACCTCGCCGGGACCCGGCGCCGGATCGGGAAAGCTGTCGATGCGCAGATCCCTGGGCGCATGAATGACGACCGCGCGCATGGGCTGATCCTCCCTGTCTCGTCCTGTCCGCCGATCCTACATCGACGCCAGCATGCCGCCATCGACATAGATGGTCTGGCCGTTGACATAGCTCGACGCCTCGGACGCCAGGAAGATCGCCGCGCCGACGAGCTCATCGGGTCGCCCCCAGCGCTTGGATGGGACGCGCGACATCAACCAGTTGTTGAAATCGGGATTGCTCATCAGCGCCTGGTTCATGTCGGTGAGCATGTAGCCGGGACCGATCGCGTTGGCCTGGATGCCGTGCGCGGCCCATTCGACCGCCATTGCACGGGTCAGGTTGCGGATGCCGCCCTTGGCCGCCGTATAGGGCGCGATGGTCGGCCGCGCCAGCTCGCTGCCGAGCGAGCCGATATTGATGATCTTGCCGCTGTTGCGCGGGATCATCCGCTTGGCGGCCTCGCGCCCGATCACAAAGGCGCTGGTGAGATTGGTCTCGATGACGCGGCGCCATTCGTCGGTGGTGAATTCGACCAGTGGCTTGCGGTGCTGGATGCCGGCATTGTTGACGAGGATGTCGATCGCGAGCCCCTCGGCATCGAAGCGCGCGAAGGCGTTCACGATCGCGGCTTCGTCGGTCACGTCGAACGGACAGGCCTCGGCCTGATGGCCCGCAGCGCGGAATTCCTCCACAGCGGCTTGCGTACGCGCCGGATCGGTGCCGTTGATGACGAGCCGCGCGCCGGCCTTGGCAAAGCCCTCCGCGATGGCGCGGCCGAGGCCACGCGAGGACCCGGTCACGAGCGCGGTCTTGCCGGAGAGATCGAAAAGCGACGTTGACATGCTTCACTCACGCGTTGCTGCTGCGGACGGTCAGGTCGGGGCGCTCGAACACCGCAGGCAGCAGATCGACACCGAGGCCCGGCCCGTCCATCGGATAGACGTAGCCATCCTTGATCAGCGGCATCGTCGTGACAAGCTCGTTGTACCAGCCCTTGTAGAAGGCGCGTACCGATTCCTGGATCAGGGTGTTGGGCTGACTGAATGACATGTGCACCGCGGCAATGAAGCCCACCGGGCCGATGCAGTCATGCGGAGCGAAGGGGCGGTGATAGGTCTCGGCCATCGCTGCGATCTTGCGCCCTTCCGTGAGACCGCCGGTCCAGCACAGGTCCGCCATCACCACATGCACGGCGTCCCGGTCGAGCATGTCCTTGTAAGGGTAGCGCGAGCCAAGCGTCTCGCTCGCGGTGACCCAGACATCGGTCGAGCGGGCATATTCGGCGAGCGCCTGCGGTGAATTCATGCGTATCGGGTCCTCGTACCAGGTGGGCTGATAGTCTTCCAGCACGCGCGCGATCTGCTTGGCCGTCGGCAGGTTCCACAACGAGTGGAACTCGACCATGATCTCCATCCTGTCGCCGACCGCCTTCCTGATCTTTTCGAACGGTTCGACGGCCTTCTTCATCTGCGCCGCCGTGATGTAGAGACCCTGGTTCTCCTGCGCCGGAGGATCGAAGGGCCAGATCTTCATCGCCGAGATCCCGCTTTCGAGCAGGCTCTCGGCGAGCTGATCAGCGCGGTTCATGAAACCGTCGAGATCCTCATACGCGCTGTCCGTCCCGAGGCTCCAGTTGGAGACCGGGCTGATATTGGTCGAGCGCACGTAGCGCGTGCCGGCACAGGTGTTGTAGATGCGCTGCTTGTCGCGGCAGAGGCCGCCGAGCATCTGGTGCACCGGCTGGCTGCACACCTTGCCGAACAGATCCCACAGCGCGATGTCGATCGCCGAGGCCGCACGATACTCGACGCCCGTGGACGACTGCGCCATCGGCAGGTTCAGCATGTCGCGATGGATGGCCTCGATCCGAAGCGGATCGCGTCCGAGCAGGCGGCCGGCAAAGGTGTCATGGATCTGCGCTTCGACGGCGCCGGCGCCGTAGAACGTCTCTCCGAGCCCGATCACGCCGGCATCGGTGTGAACGCGGACCCAGATGACGTTGGCGAATTCCTGCGTGCGCAATGTCTCGATCGCGGTGATCTTCACGCTCATCTCCTCCCGCCGCCATGCTGAATTGGACCGTTCGGCCGGCATCAGCCATACGCGCTCTTGTAATATATCACAATATGTTTAGTGTTGGCGGCCGTGCCGCGCCCGAGACGCGGCCTTGGGGACATCAGGAAAACACCAGGGGACACGCATGGCGCGCCGCAAAGCCGCTCTGAAAGCGGTGACCGAGGACGACGCGCCGCCGCGGCGCAACCGGGTCAATCTGTTCGAGCTCGCCTATCAGCGGATCGAGGATCTGCTCGTCAATTGCGAGCTCAAGCCAGGCCGTCTGCTCACCGTCCAGGACCTGCAAAGCATCACCGGCTGCGGCCGCACGCCGGTGCACAGCGCCGTCAATCTGCTGGCCGCTGATACGCTGATCCTCATCCGGCCGCGCCACGGCCTGCAGATCGCGCCGATCGATCTGGCGCGCGAGCGCCTGCTGCTTGGCCTGCGGCGCGACGTGGAGCGCTTCGTGATCCGCCTGGCCGCCGACCGCGCCTCGCTGTCCCACCGCAACCAGATGCTCCACATCGAACGGCTCTTGCGCGAACGGCGTTCGACGCTGTCGATCGACGAGTTCAACAAGCTCGACCGCCGCATCGACGCGCTGATCCTGGCGGCGAGCGGCGAGCCGTTCCTGGCCCATACGATGCGGCCGCTGCACA
>JBARNF010000503.1:0-5143 GCA_049802835.1 Bradyrhizobium sp. | reverse complement strand
CGTTGCTCGCAGCTTATCGTCTGGCGGCCGACGGCGTTCTGTCGCTTTCGAAGGCCTGGGACCTGATCTCGGACGGCCCGGCCCGGGCCGCCGGATTATCGGATCGTGGCGTGCTGGCCGAGGGGCGACGCGCCGATATCATCTTGATCGACGATAGCCTGCCGATGCGCCCGCGCGTCGTCGCAGTGATCGCCGCGGGCCGGCTCGTCCATCTGACCGACGCCCATCGGCTGAGCACCGCACTGCCGGCGCGTGCAGTCGCGGCGGAGTAGCGGACCTTGGCTGGTTTCCCGCGCTACGCGATCTACTACGCGCCACAGGCGGCAACGGACCTGTCTGAGTTTGGCGCAGACCTGCTCGGCTACGACGCCTGGAGCGGCGATGATCGGCGCTTTTCGAGCACGATCATGCAGGCCGTCCCGGACTGGGCCGAACTGACTGCGGACTCGCGCAAATACGGCTTCCACGCCACCTTGAAGGCGCCGTTCAGTCTGAAGCACGCGACGAGCGAAGCCGAGCTCCGCATGGCCTGCGCGGACTTCGCGGCGGTGCCCCGAGCCGTGCCGGTCATCCGCCCTATCGTGGACGCGATCAGCGGCTTCATTGCCGTCATCCCCGGCGGGGCGCCGCCGGCGCTGCAACAGCTTGCGGCCGATTGCGTCGCTGCGTTCGACCCGTTTCGCGCGCCGATGTCCCCCGAGGATCTGGCACGCCGCAAGCCCGAGTTGTTGACGCCGCGCCAGCGCGACTATCTCGACCGCTGGGGCTATCCTTACGTCATGGAGGAATTCCGCTTCCACATGACGCTGACCGGCCGGCTTTCCGATGAGCGCCGCCGGCCGATCCTGGCGATGCTGCAGGAAAGATTCGCGGCGCTGACTTTGGCGGAGCTCCGGATCGACCGGATCGTGCTGTTCCACCAGCCTGACGTCGGCCACCGTTTCCGCATCGTCGCAGACTGGCCGCTGACGACATCTGAGCAGGCGTAGCGGCACTCAGCTCGGCACGGCCGCGTAGAGCGGCGGGACCTGCCGGTCGAACACCGACATCGGCGGCGAAATGTCGGCGCGCTCGCGCGGCAGGGCTTCGCGCATCTCGCGCTGGAGAAACGCCACCAGGCCTCAAACTGCCTTGGTCAGTGCGCCATCGACGATCAGGTTGGTTCCGGAGATGCGGCTGGCTAAGGGACTCGAGAGCATCACGACTCCGTAAGCCACCTCCTCGGCAGTGCCCATGCGACCGGTTGGGTTCAGGCCCATGGCGGTCTTGAACAGATCTGGCGATCCATTCTCGATGTTCTGCCAGATGCCGCCTTCGAAATAGGTGTTGCCCGGAGACACCGCGTTGACGCGAATGCCCTTGCCGACCAGTTGATGCGCGAGCCCCTTGGCATAGTGAATCAAGGCGCCCTTGATGGCGCCATAGGATCCCGCGGCAAAATCGACCTCGAAGCCGGACACGCTGGAGATGATGACGATCGAAGCGGATTTGGACTGCTCCAGATAGGGAACGGCCGCGGCGATTGCGTTGACCGTGTGCATCATGTCGGTGCGAAACGATTTCTCCCAGGTCTCCGGCGAATCGCCCACGGCGAGCGCGCTGACATTGCAGACCACGCAATCGACGCCGCCGAACTCCTTCGCTGCACCATCGACCCATCCCTTCAACGCGACGGGATCGGCAACGTCGATCCCCTGCCCCCAGGCTTTGACGCCTTTGCTGGCGAGCTTCGTGACGGACTTCCCAACCGCGTCCGCATCTCGCGCGCAGATCGCGACGTTCGCACCTTCAGCTGCAAACAAATTGGCGGTCGCAAGCCCGATTCCCTTGCTGCCGCCGGTCACCAGCACACTCTTGCCGGTCAATCCGAGATCCATGATGCTCTCCTTTGGGTGATATGCGGATTCAACCGTGGTAGCCAGCGAGCACGGCCCTGTTGACCTTGCAGATGTAGGTGTATTTTGGATTGACCACCTGGGTGCAGCGCGCCTCGGCGATCTGACCGAGCAGCATGTAGGCCTCGGGCGCCGGGATCTTCCAATCGTCCTCCAGCCAGTTGATCATCTCCTCGAACGCGATGCGCATCGCATCCTCGAGCGGACGCGCACAGCTCAACGTACAGATCTGCGTCGGTGTCTCGATGCGCTGATGGTTCGAGACTATGTTCGCGTGGTACAGCAGCAAGGCGAAATAACAGACGCGATCTGCTGAAAAGCTGACGGTGCAAGGTCCGCTGCCGCGCCTGGGGCTGCGCACTGCCGAGAGGATGTCGCGTTGCTGCCGCTTGGCGAGTCGCTTTGATCAAACATGCATCGCAGCCGCGGCCAAAATGTCGATTTTGCCACTATGAGCGCACAAAGAAATTGCAGCCCTGCCACAACTGCGGACGCAGCTCCTGTGCCGCATCCGACGTCGAGTCAACGCCGACCGCGTCAACTCTTCTTTGTGACCTGCAGCAGACGCACGCTCCGCATGCATCCACACGCATTCATCCGAATGTCACGAATCGGACGCTGCGCTGTCGTCGCGTCAGCCCATGGGCACGTCTCGAACATCGCTCGCACTCGCAATCGCAGCATCATCAAGCCGCGTGTCGCGTTCCCGACAAAGCATTGATGTTGATAGCTAATGGCATATCGCTTGCAATGCACAATCAGCCTCGCTATTGCAGCGCAGAAATTTCTTGGAGTGCGACATGCTCGGAATTGGAAGTAAGCTGCCATCGTTCGAAATCGTCGGTGTGAAGCCCGGTTTTCATCTTCAGGAGGAGAAGGGCGAGAGCGCCTTCGAGACCCTGACCGAGACCAGCTTCCCCGGAAAATGGAAGATCATCTTCTTCTATCCGAAGGACTTCACTTTCGTCTGCCCGACCGAGATCGCCGAGTTCGCTCGCCTCTCGAAGGACTTCGCAGACCGCGACGCCGTCGTGCTCGGCGGTTCGACCGACAATGAATTCGTCAAGCTGGCCTGGCGCCGCGACCATAAGGATCTGCACAAGCTGCCGATCTGGCAGTTCGCCGATACCAAGGGTGCGCTGGTGGACGGTCTCGGCGTCCGCTCGCCGGACGGCGTGGCCTACCGCTACACGTTCATCGTCGATCCCGACAACACGATCCAGCACGTCTATGCGACCAACCTCAATGTCGGTCGCGCGCCGAAGGATACGCTGCGCGTGCTCGACGCCCTGCAGACCGATGAGCTCTGCCCCTGCAACCGCGAAGTCGGCGGCGAGACCCTGAAGGTCGCTTGATCATGTCGATCGAGCAACTGAAGGACCAGATCCCGGATTTCGCCAAGGACGTCAGGCTCAACCTGTCGTCCATGGCATCGGATGAGACGCTGTCGCCGCAGGCCAAATACGGCCTGTTCGTTGCCTGCGCGATCGCAACCCGCAATCCGACGGTGACGGCGGCGCTGGAATCGGTTGCAGCCGCGCATCTGTCGCCAGCTGCATTGGCGGCGGCGAAATCGGCCGCCGCGGTCATGGCCATGAACAACGTCTACTATCGATTCGTACACCTTGCGTCGAACAAGGAGTACGCAACGATGCCGGCTCGTCTGCGAATGAATGTCATCGCCAATCCCGGCGTCGACAAGGCCGATTTCGAGCTGTGGTCGCTCGCGGTGTCCGCAATCAACGGCTGCGGCACCTGCATCGACGCGCACGAAAAGGTTCTGCAGGACGCGGGCGTCGGCGCCGCCGCGATCCAGACCGCCGTACGCTTCGCCGCCATCATCCAGTCGGTCGCAGTCGCGATCGAAGCCGCTGGTGTGACCGTCGCGCTGGCAGCTGAATAGAAATCGACCGGATATGTGAATGCGGCCGGCATCGTCTGGCCGCATTTGTTTTCGTCACTTCACGCAGGGGTTGCAGGGGCCTCCGGCGCCGCCCGTAACCCTTCAGGCAGCTAAGCCTCTGACCTCGCGGCCAAGACGAATTGGCTGCGGCATCCCGATACTCCAGTCCGCCCTCCCGCGTCGGACGTGAATTGCTCTCCGTCTCGCGTATTGCGAGCATCCGCCAGTGCGACCGGCCGGGAAATTTCCATCAAATAGCCTTACCAACTCACCCTTCCCGACAAGAACATTGATCAGCTTGGCGGCCAAGCAACATCGATTGTGACCAGGACGCGCGAAAAGGGTGGCGCGCATGGCGGAAGGAAACCAAACCTGTCAGTCTCGGTGGAAGAGTTGGCGCAGATCCTCCGAACCCGCATCATGCGACCGTCGGTTGGACCGTGCGCGCCTGACGCGCTGAAGCTTTCTCCCGCGACTTGCACGTCGGAGACAGGAGGCTAGTGATGAGTGCTCCAGTTCAGAACGACCCGGCGAAGCCGAGGCCGCCTTGGGCGACTGAAGAACTCCGCAAATACGCGCCGCGCCGCCATCAGGCGCAGGACGGTCCGACAACATACGAGCAGCCCCTCGACGATTCCCACCTGCCGCATCACCTGCTCGCCCGTCCAAATACGATGCCGGCGCAGCCGGCCGTCAATGACCTCGACGATGATGATCTCCCTCGTGGCCTCTGGAGTTCGAAGCTCGATCCGGTCGTCATGCCGGCGCCACCAGAGGACACGGACAAGTCGTCCCGCCTCGGCGGGATCGTCAAGATCGGCGCAGCCGTCGGTATCGCCGCGTCGGTCGCCATGATCGTCGTCAACATGGTCACCTTCGAGGACCACGGCGCGCCCCAAGGCGGCGCCGGCCCGGTGATGCCGTCCACGGTGCTTGAGAGCCTGGCTCAAATCGACCCGGCGGAAGCCAAGGTCGCACAGGAGGATCCGCCACAAACGGTGGCGTCCATCATGGTCTCGACCAGCACCGACGTTGCGACCCGCGCGATGCCGCCGTCTCCGGCCCCCGCTCTCTCCGGCGTAGCGGCGTTCTCCAGTCCCTCTCCCGCTGCCTCGACAGCATCGCCGCGTCCGACCGTGCCATTGCCCCGTGACGAGGTCAGCTCGCTGATGAAGCGAGGACGCGACCTGCTTGCGGCAGGCGATGTCGCAAGCGCACGCCTGATCCTGACCCGGCTTTCCGACGCAGGAAGCGCCGAAGCCTCGCTCCTGCTCGCGCGAACCTATGATCCGGCAGAACTGACGAAATCGCGAATCCTCGGCGCCATCCCCGACGCCGGCAAGGC
>JBARNF010000502.1:0-5590 GCA_049802835.1 Bradyrhizobium sp. | reverse complement strand
GGCGTGCCTCGCATCGTCGAGCTCGAGCTGCGCCAGGGCGATGTTGCCTGTGCGTCCATAACTTGCTGCCGCACGCAGGCTGGCCATGGCCGACTGCATGAGAGCGGGAAGATCGTTGCTCTCGCCGACCTCGGCACGAGAGCCGTGGCCAAAACACCAGAGGAGAAGGGACAGAATAATGATGGCGCGCCGCAGCATCGAATGTCCTTTTCACATTCTGTTATTCGAATATTATGTATCGAAGCGAAACGGATTTGGCAAAGCGCGCGAGCAGGCTCATGACCTCGAACCGGACGATGACGCGGCGCGATGTGGTCGCGCTGCTGCCTGCTGCGGCCGCGCTCGGCGCGGTGCCAACGTCGGCGCGGGCGGAAGCCGTGCTGGGCGACGACGGGCTCTACCATCAGCCGTGGTTTCTCAACAGCTTCCTGGATCTGCGTGAGGATCTCGAGAGCGCGGCGTCCGAAGGCAAGCGGCTCGCGTTCATGTGGGAGCTGCGCGGCTGTCCGTATTGTCGCGAAACCCATCTGGTCAACTTCGCTGATCCAGGAATCATGGACTACATCCGTGCCAATTTCGAAGTGCTGCAGCTGAACCTGCTCGGCGCGCGCAAGGTGATCGACTTCGACGCCAAGGAGCTGACCGAAAAGGAGCTTGCGGAGCGCTATGCGATCCGGTTCACGCCGACGTTCCAGTTCTTTCCTGCTTCCGTTGAGGGCGTCGGAGCAAAGGAGCCGCTGGCGCGCGAGGTCGCGCGCGCGCCAGGCTATCTCAAGCCGACTCATTTCCTCGCCATGTTCCGCTTCGTGCGTGACAAGGCCTATGAGCGCGGGTCATTCCGCGACTATCTTTCGGCCTCCAAAGGCTGAGTGCGCTGCCGCATCGAATTGGCTTGACACTCGTCACATGATCAAATCATAATTCGTGAATATGATGGACCGCAAGTCCATCGCATGAGCAGGCGAGGGAAGCCTCGTCGTCAGGGTGGAAACATGCGCCGATTGATTCCGGCCGCCTTGTTCTGCGCGTTGCTGTCGGCAACGGCGCGAGGCGAAGAGCCGATCAGGCTCGATGTCGTCGACGATGCCATTGCGAAATCCCTGACGGGTGCACCCGGCAATGCCGATGCCGGCAAGAAGGTGTTCCTGACTCGGACGCTGGGCAATTGCCTTGCCTGCCATCAGGTCTCGTCGCTGAAGTCCGAAGAGTTTCACGGCGAGTTCGGCCCGTCGCTCGACGGCGTGGCCAGCCGTTACAACACGGCGCAGCTGCGCCTCATCGTCGCCGATCCCAAGCGCATCTTCGTCGATACGGTGATGCCCGCTTTCTACAAGAACGACGCACTCAATCGTGTCAGGCCTGAGTTCGTCGGCAAACCCGTCCTCACCGCTGCGCAGGTCGAAGACGTCGTCGCCTTTCTCGAAACACTGAAATAACCGCCTCTGGAGAATGATGCATGGGTGCAATCAACAGACGACAGGCATTCCTTCTCGGCGGCGGCTTCGTCGCCCTGACGGTGATGCCGATGGCCGCCAACGCCGAGCCGAGCAACGACGCGGCCGACCTGATCAAGAAGTTCACGGACGGCAAGGAGGCGGCCAAGGGCAAGATCACGCTCGATCTGCCTGAGATTGCCGAGAACGGCAACACGGTGCCGCTGGCGCTGACGGTCGAAAGCCCGATGACATCAGACAACTACGTCAAGGAAGTGCTGTTCGTCGCCGACGGCAATCCGAACGCCGGCGTTGCCACGCTGATGTTCACGCCGATGTCCGGCAAGGCGGAGGCGTCGATCCGCATCCGTCTGGCGCAGACGCAGAACGTGATCGCGATTGCGAAAATGAGCGACGGCTCGCTGTTCACCGAGCGCAAGACCGTCAAGGTCACCATCGGCGGCTGCGGCGGCTGAGACAGGAGAGAGAGCATGGCAGACAAGCCGCGGATCAAGCTTCCGAAGGAAGCCAAGAAGGGCGACATCATCCAGATCAAGACGCTGGTGTCGCATTTGATGGAATCGGGCCAGCGCAAGGATGCGCAGGGCAAGCCGATCCCACGCAAGATCATCAACAAGTTCACCTGCGAGTTCAACGGCAAGCCGGTGTTCTCGTGTGTGCTCGAGCCGGCGATCTCGGCCAATCCGTACGTCCAGTTCGACGCGCGGATCGACGAGGAAGGCACGTTCAAGTTCGCCTGGACCGATGATGACGGTTCGGTGGTCACGGCCGAAGAAAAGATCGCGTTGAAAGCCTGATCGTCAGCGTGTGATCGCTACGGGGAGGGATGCATGCCCATTCGCTATGGTTCTCTCGCCGTCCTGGCGACGACCGCGCTCGTCCTGTCGGCGAGCGCAACGTTCGGCCAGCAGGCGGAACGGAAGGGCATCCCGGCGCCTCCCGGTCACGTCTTCCAGACCATCATCTCGGGCTATCAGTTTCGCACCAAGGAGACGCGCGCGCTTCAGGACGACGACCTGGAGAATCCCGGTTTCCTCGCGGTGGAGCGCGCGGCCGATGCCTGGAAGGCTGTCGAGGGCAGCGAGGGCAAGTCGTGCATGAGCTGCCACGGCGAGGCCGAGACGACCATGAAGGGCGTCGGCGCGGCGATGCCCAAGTGGAGCGAGAAGCTCAGCAAGCCAGTCAATCTCGAGCAGCAGATCAACATCTGCCGCACCGAGCACATGAAGGCACAGCCCTGGGCATTCAAGTCCAAGGAGCTGACCGACATGACCACCTTCGTTCGCTATCAGTCACGCGGCATGCCGGTAGCCGTGAAGACCGACGGCCCGATGTCGCCGTGGTTCGAGAAGGGCAAGCAGATCTACTACACTCGGGTCGGGCAGCTCGATCTCGCCTGCGCCTCCTGTCACGAGAAGAACAACGGCAAGTTCATGCGCGCCGACTTTCTCAGCCAGGGACAGACCAACGGTTTTCCGACCTACCGGCTGCGCGATCAGCGCCTGGTCCCGCTCCACGAACGCTTCGAGGGTTGCATGTTCGACGTGCGCGGCGTGCCCTACAAGCCGCTGTCAGACGAGTTCCTCGCGCTCGAGATCTACGTCGCCTGGCGCGGCATCGGGCTGCCCGTCGAAACACCGTCGGTTCGCAACTAAGGCGCTGACGCAAGGGATACACACATCATGATATCGCGTCGCGAATTCGTCCAGGTCGCACTGGCGGCGGCTGCCCTGACGGGCGGCTCCGGCCTCGCCGGCACACCCCGGGCCTTCGCCCAGCAGAAGCTGACCGAGAAGGAGCTGCTCGCTTTTGATCCGGTCGGCAACGTCACCCTGGTGCACGTCACCGACATCCACGGCCAGTTGATGCCGCTGTATTTCCGCGAGCCGTCGACCAATCTCGGTGTCGGCGAGGCCAAGGGACAGCCGCCGCATGTGACGGGTAAGGACTTCCTCACCCGCTTCGGCATTGCGCCGGGATCGTCGGCGGCCTATGCGCTGACCTCGGAGGATTTCGAGGCGCTCGCCAAGAGCTACGGTCGCATTGGTGGGCTGGACCGCGCTGCCACCGTCATCAAGGCCATTCGCGCCGAACGCGGCGACAAGGTCGTGCTGCTCGATGGCGGCGATACCTGGCAGGGATCGTGGTCGTCGCTGCAGACCCGCGGCCAGGACATGATCGACTGCATGTCGCTGCTGAAGCCGGACGCGATGACCGGGCATTGGGAGTTCACCTACGGCACCGAGCGCGTCAAACAGGCGGTCGATGGACTCGGCTTTCCATTCCTCGGCTTGAACATCCGCGACACCGAGTGGAACGAGCCGGCCTTCGAGGCGTCGACGATGATCGAGCGCGGCGGCGTGAAGATCGCCGTGCTCGGCCAGGCCTTCCCGTACACGCCGGTCGCGAATCCGCGCTGGATGATTCCGAACTGGTCGTTCGGCGTGCGCGAGGAGGACGTCCAGGTCCAGGTCGACAAGGCGCGCAAGGCCGGCGCCGGTCTCGTGGTGCTCCTGTCCCATAACGGCTTCGACGTCGATCGCAAGCTGGCGAGCCGCGTCAAGGGCCTCGACGTCATCCTGACCGGCCACACCCATGATGCATTGCCCGAGGCGGTGAAGGTCGGCAAGACGCTGCTGATCGCCTCCGGCTCGTCCGGCAAGTTCGTCTCGCGGCTCGATCTCGACGTCAAGGACGGTGACGTCAGAGCCTATCGGTACAAGCTGATTCCGCTGTTCTCCGACGTGATCACACCGGATGCGGCGATGGCTCAGAAGATCGCCGAGGTGCGCAAGCCGTTCGCTGCGGATCTCGGCCGTACGCTGGGGCGGACCGAAACGCTGCTCTACCGCCGCGGCAATTTCAACGGCACGTTCGACGATCTGATCTGTCAGGCGCTGCTGCAGGAGCGCGATGCGGAGATCGCGCTGTCGCCGGGCTTCCGCTGGGGCACCAGCGTGATGCCGGGGCAGGACATCACCTTCGAGGACGTGACCAACGCCACTGCGATCACCTATCCCGCCGTCTACCGCATGGGCATGACCGGCACCCGCCTCAAGGAAATCATCGAAGACGTCGCCGACAACCTGTTCAATGTCGACCCCTACTACCAGCAGGGCGGCGACATGGTCCGCATCGGCGGCATGTCCTACGCGATCGACGTCAACAAGCCGCAGGGGCAGCGGATCTCCGACATGCGCCTGATCAAGAGCGGTGCATTGATCGAGCCGTCGCGTGAGTATCAGGTCGCGGGTTGGGCCAGCGTCAACGAAGGCACGCAGGGGCCGCCGATCTGGGAGGTCGTATCGAGCTATCTGCAGCGCCAGAAAACCGTCCGTCTCGAGCCCAACCGGGCCGTCAAAGTCTCCGGAGTGTGGCGACGATGTCCAAGGACAATTCTCATCCTTCATCATCAAGCCAGTCGCGGCGCGGCTTTCTGACCGCAGCCGGCGGACTTGCGGCCACTGCGCTGGCGTCATCGGCCCGTGCCGGCGCAGGAAATCCCGCCAACCAGCCGCCGAACGTGCCGGAGTGGACGCGCACGCTCGGCGAGGGCGTGGCGGTGCGCCCCTACGGCAAGCCGTCGAAGTTCGAGAAGGACGTCATCCGCCGCGACGTCGAATGGCTGACGGCATCGCGCGAATCCTCGGTCAGTTTCACGCCGCTGCACGAGCTCGAAGGCATCATCACCCCGAACGGCCTCTGCTTCGAGCGCCATCACGGCGGCGTGGCCGATGTCGATCCTGCGGATCACCGGCTGATGATCCACGGCCTTGTCGAGCGACCGCTGATGCTGACGCTCGACGAGCTCAAGCGCTATCCGCGCGTCAATCGCATCCATTTCATGGAATGCGCCGCCAATTCCGGCATGGAATGGCGCGGCGCCCAGCTCAATGGCTGCCAGTTCACGCATGGCATGATCCACTGCGTGCAATATACCGGCGTGTCGCTGCGCACGCTGCTCGAGGAAGCCGGCGTCAAGACCAACGGCAAGTGGCTGCTGGTCGAGGGCGCCGATTCGGCGGCGATGGATCGCAGCCTGCCGATCGAGAAGGCGCTCGACGACTGCATCATCGCCTACAAGATGAATGGCGAGGCGCTGTATCCCGAGCAGGGCTATCCGATGCGCCTGGTCG
>JBARNF010000501.1:0-4356 GCA_049802835.1 Bradyrhizobium sp. | reverse complement strand
GCCCTGACCGACTTCGGGATCGACAACCTGATCGAGCTCGTCAAGATACGTCGGCAGCTCTGAAACCTCTTGCCCGCTGACGCCGCAAACCGGCTCCCCCCCTGCGGCCTACGGCGGATGCTTACGTATCCCGTCACAAAGCCATGCCGCTTTCAGAACGTGAGATGACTGACGGCCAGGAGGGGGGCGTGATCTGTTCATCCGTGCGTACTGCCATCGGTACGCAGGGCGGCACGTTAAGAGATCTGCCAGCGGTTGATCTCGGCGCCGTGGCCATCCGTGCGACGCGCCGTTCCTCACGAAGATCCTCCCTCGCGAGGATATGAGCCGCTTGGGCACGGCGGTCTTCCGACGCTCCGGAAGCGCTGCGCCGAAGAGCCATCTCGAACGCACTATCTTGAACGCAATGCTCATCGCGCATCCGGGCGATCGGCAAGCCATCGCATGACCGCTCCCCTCCGCAGGACAGCCAATGATGCCCCCGTTTCGCGCGCTGATCGCCCCAACCCCGTATCTGTTTTTTACCGGAAAGGGCGGAGTCGGTAAGACCTCGCTGGCATGCGCCACGGCCATTGGCCTCGCCGATCGTGGACTGCGCGTTCTCATCGTCAGCACCGACCCTGCGTCGAACCTCGACGAGATGCTCCAAGTCAATTTGACCGATCGCCCTACGCCGGTGCCAAACGTGACCGGGCTTTCGGCGATGAATATCGATCCCGAGGCTGCCGCCGAGAGCTATCGCACCAGAGTGCTCGAACAGCTCGGACCGGAGATCACCGCGGGCGAGCGATCGACCGTGCGCGAGCAGCTCTCCGGCGCCTGCACCACCGAAATCGCCGCCTTCGACGAATTCGTGGGACTGCTGGACGGCGATGTGGCGGGGTTCGATCACATCATCTTCGATACCGCCCCGACCGGCCACACGCTGCGGCTGCTTAGCCTGCCAAAGGCGTGGACGGGCTTTCTCAGGGACAATGATCGGGGAGCGTCCTGCCTCGGGCCGCATTCAGGTTTGAAGATGCAGGAAGATCGCTTTCGCAAGGCGCTGCAGGCCTTGGGCGATTCCAAGCGGACCACCATCATTCTCGTCACCCGCGCCGACCACGGCGCGATCCGCGAGGCGGCCAGGACATCGGGCGAACTCGACGCGCTCAATCTCTCCAACCAGCTCCTCGTGGTGAACGGGCGCTTCCACGCCACCGACCCGACTGACGTCGTCGCGGTTGCCCTCGAGCGCGATCAGGACGAAGCGTTGGCCGCCATGCCGGCGTCGCTCACGAAGCTGCCGCGGGACGAAATCCCGTTGCTTGGCTTCGACGTCGTCGGCCTCACGCCTCTGAGGGCACTGTTGTCGCCTTCCAATCAGCCGTCAGTGGCATCCGCCGAGCCACGCGATGAGCCGGTTGACCTGCCCGGCCTGGACCGGCTGGTCGATGACATTGCGCAGGGTGGGCACGGCCTCGTCATGGTCATGGGCAAGGGCGGCGTCGGAAAGACCACGATTGCAGCCGCCATTGCGGTGGGGTTGGCCAAGCGGGGTCATGCCGTCCACCTCAGCACGACGGATCCCGCAGCTCACGTCGCCTTCGTCGTTGACGGCGTCATGCCAGGGCTGACCGTCGACCGGATCGACCCCAGAGTCGAGACGGAGCGGTATGTCGCGAAAATACTGGCGAGCCGAAGCCGGGACCTCGACGAGCAGGGCAAGGCCCTTCTGCTCGAAGACCTCGCTTCGCCATGTACCGAGGAGGTCGCTGTGTTTCACGCCTTCTCGCACGTTGTTGCGCAGGCGCGAAGCGCCTTCGTGGTGCTCGATACGGCGCCGACGGGCCACACGCTCCTGCTGCTGGACGCGACCGGCGCCTATCACCGCCAGATGACGAGCCAGCTTGCGCCGACCGCTGCGGGACGTATCGTCACCCCGCTGATGCGGCTCCAGGACCCGAGCCACACCAAGGTGATCCTGGTGACGCTGCCGGAGACGACGCCGGTGTCCGAGGCCGCCTCCCTGCAGGACGACTTGCGGCGTGCCGGCATCGAACCGTACGGCTGGGTGATCAATAAGAGCCTCGCCGTTTCGGAAACCCGCGATCCCCTGCTGCGGCTTCGGCGCGACAGAGAGCGGACGCAGATCGCTCGCGTTCAGAACGGGCTCGCAAGACGCGCTTTCATCATCGGGTGGCGAGACAGGCCGCCCATCGGTGTGGGAGAGCTTCGGACGCTGTCATGAACGTTGCTTGCCTACTCCGCCGCCACCATCTGCTGGATCCGCCATTGCCCGAGCAGCGCGCGCAGCGACGCCGGCTTCAGCGGCTTGTTGAGCACGGCGATGTTCTCGTCGCGGGCGGCGGCGCGGACGTGCGGGCTGCGGTCGGCGGTGATCAGGATCGCCGGCAGCGCCTCGTTGAAGCGGCGGCGGATGTCGCGGATGGCGGCGATGCCGTTGCCGCGGTCGAGGTGGTAGTCGACCAGCAGGCCGGTGACGGCGCCGCCGCGCGCCTCGATGGCGTCGACGGCGGATTCGAAGTCGGCAACGGCGATCACCTCGGCGTCCCACGCCGTCAGCAAAGTCCGCATGCCGTCGAGGATCGCGGGGTCGTTCTCGATGCAGACGATCAGCGCGCCGCCGATCGATGTCTTGGCGAGCGGCGTCGCGCTGGTCACGGCGGCGGTGTGGTTGATCGCCTTGGCGATCGGCACCGTCACCGAGAAGGCCGAGCCGCGACCCGGATTGGAGTCGAGCGCAATGCCGTGGTTGAGCACGCGCGCGATGCGCTCGACGATGGACAGGCCAAGGCCCAGGCCGCGCGCGATCCGCGCGCCCTGTTCGAGCCGGTGGAATTCCTTGAAGATCTCGCCGCGCTTCACCGGCGGAATGCCGACGCCGGTGTCCCAGACGCCGATCTGCAGCGACTGGCCATGCCGGCGGCAGCCGACCAGCACGCGGCCCCTGGGCGTGTATTTGATGGCGTTGGAGATGAGGTTCTGCAGCAGCCGGCGCAGCAGCAGGCGGTCGGATTCGACGGGAAGCGATGAGGGGACGAAGGTCAGCTCCAGCCCCTTGGCGCGGGCGGCCGGCGCGAATTCGATTTCGAGCGAGCGCATCAGGTCGGCCATCTTGAAGCTCGAGATCGACGGCGTCATCGCGCCGGCATCGAGCCTGGAGATGTCGAGCAGTGCGCCGAGGATCTCCTCGATCGCCTCCAGCGAATCGTCGATGTTCTCGACCAGCCGCGAGTCCTCGCCGGGCGTCTGGCGCTCGACCAGGCTCGTCACGTACAGACGCGCCGCGTTCAGCGGCTGCAGGATGTCGTGGCTGGCGGCGGCGAGGAAGCGGGTCTTGGAGATGTTGGCATCCTCGGCCGCGCTCTTGGCCAGCGCCAGTTCGGAGTTCAGCCGGGTCAGCTCCTCGGTGCGGTCGCGCACACGCTTCTCGAGCGTCGCATTGGCGCGCTCCAGCGCTTCGGCAGCCTCGAAGGATGGGGTGACGTCGGTAAAGGTGATGACGAGGCCACCGTCGGGCATACGGTTGGTGCGGACCTCGATCACCATGTGGCGGTCGGTGAGGCGTTCCAGATAGGGCTCGCCTTCGGTCGTATAGGCCGCGAGCCGGAGCGCCAGCAGCGCCTCGCTGTCCTCATAGGTCGGCGCGCCGATCGTGCCGATGAATTCGAGGATCTCCTTCAGCGGGCTGCCGATCTGCACCAGATGCGGCGGCAGGCTCAGGAGATCAACGAACTGGCCGTTGGAGCAGATCAGCTGCAGGTCGGCGTCGAACACGGCGATGCCCTGGCGCACGTGGTTCAGCGCGGTCTGCAGGATCTCGCGGTTGAAATGCAGCGCGGCGTGGGAGTCGTCGAGCAGCTTCAGCGCCGCCTTGGCCGAGACCGTGCGCTTGCGCAGCAGCAGCGACATCACGAGCCGCGACGAGGCTGCGCCGATCGAGGAGGCGATCAGGTGCTCGGCGTGGCGCAGCAGCTCGAAGTCAGCGGGCGCGGCCGGATCGAGCGGGAGGTTGCGGCTGTCGGCGAAGGCCGTGAACGAGGCGCGGGCGCGATCGGGGCCGAGATATTGCGCCACCGTGCTCTGGATGTCCTGCACCGTCACCGTGGAGCGCCAGCGCCGGAAGCTCGGCGCGCTCGGCGTCAGCTCCGCCGGCACGAAGACGTCGGCCTGCAGCAGCTCGATCGACGACGGTTGCCGCGCCAGCGACAGCACGACATAGGTCAGGAGGTTGAGCGACAGGCTCCAGAGCACGCCGTGCAGCAGTGGCGGCAGGTCGGTGCCGAGCAGCGCCTGTGGCCTGAGAGCATCGAGGCCGAACGGGCCGTGCTGCAGGAACAGGATGCCCGTCGT
>JBARNF010000500.1:0-3764 GCA_049802835.1 Bradyrhizobium sp. | reverse complement strand
CCGCATGACGCCGCGTGCGATCGTCTGCCGCGCGCTCGGCCCGCCCGAGCAGTTGCGGCTGGAGGCGATCGCGCCGCGGCCGCTTGGCGCCGGCGAGGTGCGGGTGAAGATCCGCGCCGCCGGCATCAATTTTCCGGACATATTGATGGTGGCCGGCGAATATCAGCTCAAGCCGGAATTGCCGTTCACGCCCGGCGTGGAGGCGGCCGGTGACGTCATCGAGAGCGGTCAGTCGACGGCGGACATTGCAGTCGGCGACAAGGTCATCGTGCGCATGCGTTTCGGCGCCTATGCCGAGGAGGCGGTGGTCGCGGCGAGCCAGCTGACGCCATTGCCGTCGACCTTCGACTATGCGGAAGGCGCCACCTATCTGGCTGGCCACGGCACCGCCTATCACGCGCTGATCGATCGCGGCCAGCTCGCGGCGGGCGAGACGCTGCTGGTGCATGGTGCCGGCGGCGGCGTTGGCCTTGCGGCGGTTCAGCTCGGCAAGCTCCTGGGCGCCACCGTGATCGCGGCGGCGTCGTCGGAGGAGAAGCTCGCGGTCGCGCAAGCGCGCGGCGCGGATCATCTGGTGCTGTACGCACGCGAGCCGTTCCGCGACGCGGTGAAGCGCATCACGGATGGGCGCGGCGTCGACGTCGTGTTCGATCCCGTCGGTGGCGAGGTGTTCGAGAGCAGCGTGCGCTGCATCGCCTGGGGCGCGCGGCTGCTGGTGGTCGGCTTCACCGGCGGTATTGGCCTCGCACGCACCAACCTGATCCTGATGAAGGGCGCCAGCGTCCTGGGCGTCCGCGCCGGCGAGGCGGTGCGCAGGGATCCGAAGCTCGGCGAGATCAGGATGGCCGCGCTGCTCGCCTGGGCCGAGCAGGGCAAGCTGCGCCCCCATGTCTCGCACCGCGTTCCGTTCGACGACTACGCGCGCGCGATGCGGCTGCTGATCGACCGCAAGGCGATCGGCCGCGTGGCGCTGGTGATGGAATAGTTTGCAGGCGCCTGCCCAAAAATGTGGCGGATGGGTCTGTGTGTTTTTTTACCACTGGGTTCATAGACTGGTCGGACAGGTCGAGGCCGATCATGTTGAAGACGTCGAAGATACTTCACCGCATAGCCCTGTCTGCATTGCTGCCCATCCTTACATTGGCTGTGCTGGCGGCTTACGAGATCTCCACGAAATGGACGGTGCGCGTCGAGATGATGCACATGCGGCCGGTGGCGGAAGCCGTCGGCACGCTCGGCCGTTTCGTTCACGAGCTGCAGCGCGAGCGCGGCATGTCGTCGGCGTTTCTCAGCAGCAAGGGCACACAGATGCGTGCCGAGCTGGATCAGCAGCGCAAGCTGACCGATGGCGAGCGCGTGCACGCGGCCGCCGCGCTGGACGGGCTGCGCCGGAGCAGCGCGCTGGCCGAGGCGGCGCAGTCGAGCGAACAGGCGTTGGCGCAGCTCGACCGCCGCCGCGGCGAGATCGATGCGCAAGCCATAGCGCCGCCGGTCGCGGTCAGCTCGCTCACCGAGATCGTCGGCCGGCTGACCAGCCTGATCGGCGGCATGTCGACGCTGAGCGATGACGACGACATCTCCAAGGCGATCATCGCCTATGGCAATCTGACGGAAGGCAAGGAGCGCGCCGGCCTGGAGCGCGCCGTCGTGGCGGGAGGCCTTGCCGCCGGCCGCTTCGAGCAGGCCGCCTATGCGCGCGCGATGGGGCTGGCTGCGGCACAGGACAGCTACTTCGGGGCATTTCGCGCCGCCGCCTCGGTGAGAGCGCGCGCAGCGTTCGATGCAGCGATGGCCGGACCGGCGATCGACGGCTTCGAGGCGATGCGCAAGGTGGTGCAGCAGGGCGGCGTCAGCGGTGATTTCAGGGGGCTCGCGAGCAAAGCCTGGTTCGATGCGGCCACGCTGCGGATCGATCTCCTGAAGCAGGTCGAAGACACGCTGGCCGCCGAGCTGTCGGAACTGATGGTTGGCAAGGAGGCCGCGGCCACGGCCAGCCTCGCCGCCGTCGGCGCGCTGCTGCTGCTCGCTTTGGTGCTGAGCCTTGTGATCGTCATCGCGCTGGCGCGCAGCATCACCGGGCCGATCAATGCGCTCGCCGATACGATGACGCGGCTGGCGAAGGGCGACGTGAACACCGTGATCGACGCGGTCGATCGGCGGGACGAAGTCGGCCTGATGGCGAGGGCGGTGCAGGTCTTCAAGGAGAACATGATCCATGGCGCCGAACTCGCCGCCAGGGACGCGGAAGCGATGAGCCAGCGCGCCGAAAAAGCCAGGCGCGTCGGCGAACTCACCGACCGCTTCAGCGGCGACATCGCGGCCGTCATCGACAGCGTGATCTCAGCCTCGACGCAGCTCGAAGCGACGGCCGCCGTGATGAACCGGACGGCGAGCCGGACCTGCGGTGAAGCGACCAGCGTCGCGCAGGCGACCGAGGCCGCATCGAGCAACATGCAGACGATGGCCGCGGCGACGGACCAGCTTTCGAGCTCGGTCGCCGGAATCGGCGGCCAGGTGACGCAGTCGGCCGACATCGCGCAGAAGGCGGTGGTGGAAGGTCAGCGGACCAACGAGACCGTGCAGGGCCTTTCCAGCATGGCCGAGCGGATCGGCGACGTCGTGCGGCTGATCAGCGACATTGCCGGCCAGACCAATCTTCTCGCGCTCAATGCGACGATCGAGGCCGCGCGGGCGGGCGAGGCCGGCCGCGGCTTTGCCGTCGTCGCCGGCGAGGTGAAGCAGCTTGCCGAACAGACCGCCAAGGCGACCGGCGAGATCCGCGCGCAGATCTCCGGAATGCAGGAGGTGTCGACCGAGGCCGTCCGCGCCATCCGCGGCATCACCACGACCATCGGCGAACTGAGCGAGATCGCGTCGTCGGTCGCCAATGCCGTCGAGGAGCAGGGCGCGGCCACGCGCGAGATGGCGCGCAACGTTCAGCGCGCGGCCAAGGGGACCGGCGAAATCTCGCAGAACATCCAGCAGGTCACGGCCGCCGCAAATGAGTCCGGCATCACAGCCGGCCAGGTGCTGGGAGCGTCGGCGGATTTGCTGCGTCAGTCCGAGAGCATGCGCCGGCATGTCGATGCGTTCATTCGCGGCATCAAGGCGGCGTGAGCGGTCGCACGGCGAGTGATTGGCTGCTCATCGAGAGCAAGGCGATCGGCGCACGTGGCGCTGATGATGGAGTGACGCGTGGCGCCACTCGTTGTCGTCCCGGCCTCGGAGCCGGGACCCATACCGCGTGATACATCGTGTGGCATTCTGCACGTCGTTCTTCGCCATACAGCGTGCGGAGGATACCGGCTCGAGACGTTGCTGATGAGTTGACGCCGTCATTCCGGGATGGTCCGAAGGACCAGACCCGGAATCTCGAGGTTCCGGGTTCGCGCTGCCGCGCGCCCCGGAACGACGTGCTGAAACTACTCGTACTCCCGCTCGTCCCACCACGGGAAATAGTCCGGCATGTCGGCCGTTACAGTGTTCTTGAACTGCGCCGGGCGCTTTTCCAGAAACGCCGTCACGCCCTCCTTGACGTCGTCGGAGCGCCCGCGCGCGTAGATGCCGCGGCTGTCGACCTTGTGCGCCTCCATCGGATCGTCGGCGCCCATCATGCGCCACATCATCTGGCGGATCAGCGCGATCGATACCGGCGCGGTCTTCTCGGCGATCTCGCGCGCCAGCGCGCGTGCGGTCGGCAACAGCTCGTCCGGCGGCACCACCTTGCTGACGAGACGGCCGGCGAGCGCCTCCTGCGCCGGGAA
>JBARNF010000499.1:0-1936 GCA_049802835.1 Bradyrhizobium sp. | reverse complement strand
GGGCTGTTCAGGCCGTCGGCTGCATAGTGCCGACGCCAATCCTCGGCGGATTACACCATCAGTATGTTCGGATTTGATTTCCGACAGAGACAGGCGTGTTCGTGTGGTTCGTCCATAGCCGGTCGCGTCAATCATTGGCGACAATCTCCTCGTCCCGAGCCGGCTCTGCAACGACGGCGCTCCAGAACCCGCGGCCCCCAAATCCCCATAGTGCGTGCGGCGCCCTCTCACGTTGCCAGCACAGACGTCCTTCAACATACCTCCTCGTGAGCGCCGATCGCTCGATCGCAAGACGACCGGCTCTCGCGCGGCCTCCATCCGAGCGATCGACAAGCATGTTGACTCACGGCGCCGGAGTCTGTCACATTACTTTGGTCTCTAAGCAACTCTTGCCGGCAATGTCGGCCATGTTGGACGTCGCGGCGATCACGGTTGCGCTGGCGTGCGAGGTGGATGGGGTCTCGACCGATTTGTCGACATTCGGAACCGAGGAAACGTGGCGCGCGATCGCTTCCGCGAGGCGATCCGCCTCGCCATAACATGGAGTAAGCGAATGCCTGGAATGCCCATTGTTCCCAAGGGGTCTCCGCCCCCCCTGGCCCCGTATTCGCCCGGCATGAAAGCCGGCAACGTCGTCTATGTGTCGGGAACGCTTGCGCTCGATGCGAACGGCAACATTGTCGGCGTGGGCGACATCGCGGCTCAAACCCGTCATGTTCTCAAGTCGATCAAATCCGTGCTGGAAGCCGCCGGCGGGGGGCTCTCGGACGTCGCGTTCAACACGATCATCCTGAAGAACCTGAGCGACTACGCGGCGATGAACAAGATCTACGCCGAGTACTTCCCGGCCAATCCGCCGGCGCGGTATTGCATCGCGGCGGAATTGGTGAAGCCGGAATTCCTGGTGGAAATCGCCTCCATCGCGCATATCGGCCGCTAGTGGACGGGAGAGCATTTTGCCGACAGCGAAGGTTGATGGGATAGATATTCACTACGAGGAGTATGGCAGCGGGGAGCCGTTGTTTCTCGTGACCGGAATGGGAGGAGTCGGAGCTTACTGGGCGCCCCAGATCGACGCTTTCGCCCAGCGGTTTCGCGTCATCGTCCACGATCAGCGGGGCACCGGCCGCAGCACGCATTCCGAGGTCGACTACACGGTCGATCTCCTGGCGAACGATCTGCTGGGCCTGATGGACAGCCTGAAGATCGACCACGCGCACATCGTCGGACACTCGACCGGCGGGATGATGGCGCAGATCCTGGCCATCCGGCACCCGAGCCGCGTCCGCACGCTCGTGCTCTACGGCAGCCGCGGCCGGGCCGACCCGTTCACCGAACGGGCCATGGGGATGCGGCGCGACCTGGTGCTGCAGGCGGGGGTCGCCGCCTTCATCCACTCGACGCCGATCTTTCTCTATCCGAGCTGGTGGATCAAATCCAATCATGCGCATTTGGAGGCGGCGGAAGCCCAAGCCATCGCCCGCTCCGCCTCGCCGAAGATCCTCGCAAGCCGCATCGACGCCGTCCTGCATCACCACCAGATCGAAAACCTGCATCGTATTGCGGTGCCGACGCTCGTCACCTGCGCGCGCGACGATTTCCTGACGCCGCCGTACTATTCGGAGGAACTGGCAGCGCTGATTCCCAACGCGCAGCTCGCCTTCGTCGAGCGGGGCGGTCACGCCTGCTCGCAGACCAATCCGGAGGAGTTCAACCAGCTCGTCTTGTCGTTCGTGTCGCGTGGGTCCGCCTGACCACGACGGGCGATCAGGCGGTCCGGTCGCTCCGATAGCGATGCCGTCTTACGACCGTGTTGCTCGCGCCGCCCGCGCGATGGCGATCCGCCGCCGCTCCGTGCCGCTCATTTCTCCGAGACATTGACGAGGACGCGGTGCAGCAGCGTCAGCAGCTGATCCGCGTCCTTGCGCGGCAACCC
>JBARNF010000498.1:0-10275 GCA_049802835.1 Bradyrhizobium sp. | reverse complement strand
TCGTCGGCCACCTGCCGCGGCGACACCGTCAGCATCTCCGCGCGGGCCGGCGCCGCCTGCCACGCCATCGCGGCGATCAAGCTCAGGACCGATAATCTGCGCATCAGCCTATTCCTGTCTGTTCTGACTCAAATTGAGAGGTTGGGCGAAAACGTCCGCAGTCACGCACGCATCCCATCGGGATGAGGTTGCTCCCTTGATGCTGATCAAGTTCTCGGGACGAGATCGTCATAGTCTGGATGTGGATTTCGGCGGTCGCGGTGTGCAGTACACCCGATAGAGTGTCTTGAGGACCTCACGGGCCGGTTCGCTCGTGATCGAATAGTAGATCGTCTGCCCTTCGCGCCGGGCGGTCACCAGACCGTCCTTGCGCAGCAGAGCCAAGTGTTGCGACACGGTCGAGTCGCGCAGCCCCAGGAACTCGGCGAGATCGCCGACGGATCGCTCGTCGTCGATCAACTGGCAGATGATCAGGAGCCGGTGGCGGTTCGACAGCGCCTTCAGGAGATCACTCGCCTGGTCTGCGGCCATTTCCATGATGTCGGCGTCAAAATTCATAGTTGCGTATATACGGAGATACGAATATATAGTCAAGGCCGGCGGCGACGTTGCCGGAAAACATGAAGCAATAACAAAGCAAGTTCGGATGGAGGATCCCAATGGCGGACGTTGTCGTGATCGGAGCAGGACTGAGCGGCTCGTTGATGGCTTACGAAATGTTGCCCCAGCTGAGGAAAGAGGACCGCCTGACCGTCGTCTCGCAGGGCTCCTCCTATCATTTCGTGCCGTCCAACCCCTGGGTCGCCGTCGGGTGGCGCAAGCGCGAGGACATCGAGATCGACCTCGTCGATGTCATGCAGCGCAAGGGTATCCGGCTGCTGACGCAGGGCGCAAAGCGGGTGCATGCGGCCACCAAACAGGTCGAACTGTCGGATGGTGAGACGATTCCGTACGACTACCTGGTCATTGCCACCGGGCCCGAGCTTGCCTTCGACGAGATTCCCGGGCTCGGACCGGATGGGCACACGCAGTCGGTGTGCCATGTCGACCACGCGACGCATGCGAAGGCAGCCTTCGACAGACTGGCCGAGAAGCCCGGGCCGGTGATCGTCGGGGCCGTGCAGGGCGCGTCCTGCTTCGGGCCGGCCTACGAATTCCTGTTCATCCTGGAGACCGAGCTGCGCCGCCGCAAGATGCGCGACCAGGTGCCGATGACCTTCGTGACCTCGGAGCCCTATATCGGTCATCTCGGCCTCGATGGTGTCGGCGACACCAAGGGCCTGCTCGAAAGCGAGATGCGCGAGAAGCACATCAAGTGGATCACCAACGCGCGCGTCACCAAGGTCGAGGAGGGGCGCATGTCGGTCGAGGAGGTCGCCGACGACGGCTCCGTCCGCAAGACGCATGAGCTGCCGTTTGCCTACTCCATGATGCTGCCCGCCTTCCGCGGCGTCGAAGCCGTGCGCGGCATCGAAAAGTTGACCAATCCGCGCGGCTTCGTCATCGTCGACAAGCATCAGCGCAATCCGACCTTTCCCGACGTCTTCGCCATCGGCGTCTGCGTCGCGATCCCGCCCATCGGTCCGACGCCGGTACCGGTCGGCGTTCCGAAGACCGGCTTCATGATCGAATCGATGGTGACGGCGACCGCCTTGAACGTCGGAGCGCTGCTGCGTGGCCAGGAGCCCAAGGCGCAGCCGACCTGGAATGCGATCTGCCTCGCCGACTTCGGCGATACCGGCGTGGCCTTCCTGGCCCAGCCGCAAATCCCGCCGCGCAACGTCAACTGGTCGTCCAAGGGGGAATGGGTGCACTACGCCAAGGTCGCCTTCGAAAAGTATTTCCTGCGCAAGATGAGGCGCGGCACCTCCGAGCCGTTCTATGAGAAGTTCCTGCTCGACCGGCTCAACATTGCAAAGATCAAGGAAGTCAGGACCGGCACATGACGGCCCGGCTTGATCAGGCTCAAATTCAACCATGAAGGGGTATGCCATGAACGTCGATAAAGCAGTTCTCACCTTTGCAGGGTTCGTCGTCCTGCTCAGCTTGGCCCTGGGCTGGCTGGTCAGCCCATACTGGTTGCTGCTGGCCGCCTTTGCAGGGGTGAACATGATCCAGGCGTCCTTCACCGGCTTCTGCCCGGCGGCGATCGTGTTTAAGAAGCTCGGGCTCAGGAGCGGCAACGCGTTTTCCTGAGCGGTGCGCAGGGCGGGGTGACGAGATGAAGCGAGGATATCATGGCTGACTCGGACGAAACCTATATCGTCGGTCCGCTCTACAAGGCGCGGGACAAGGTCTATCCCGCGGCCGTCCACGGCCGTTTCCGCCGCATCAAGTGGACGATCCTCTGCATCACGCTCGGCATCTACTATCTGCTGCCCTTCGTGCGCTGGGACCGCGGTCCCGGCATGCCGAGCCAGGCGGTCCTGGTCGATCTCCCGCACCGCAGGTTCTATTTTTTCTTCATCGAGCTGTGGCCGCAGGAGGTCTACTACTTCACAGGCCTGCTGATCCTTGCGGCCGTGGCCCTGTTTCTGATGAATGCGGTCGCAGGCCGGCTGTGGTGCGGATACCTCTGCCCGCAGACGGTCTGGACCGACCTGTTCTACGCCGTCGAGCGATGGGTGGAAGGCGACCGCCGCGAGCGCATCCTGAGCGACAAGCGGGGCTGGAGCTTCGGCCACGTTCGCAGGGTGGCAACCAAGCACTTTCTCTGGTTGATGATCGCCTGGTGGACCGGCGGCGCCTGGGTGCTCTATTTCGATGACGCGCCGACGCTGGTGAAAGACCTTGCCACCCTTCAGGCGCCGTTCGCCGCCTATCTCTGGATCGGCATTCTCACTGCCACCACCTATGTGTTCGCCGGCCACGCCCGCGAGCAGGTCTGCATCTACATGTGCCCGTGGCCGCGCATCCAGGCGGCGCTGACCGACGAATGGGCGCTCAACGTCACCTACAAGGGCGACCGCGGCGAACCCCGCATGTCGGTCAAGAAGGCCGACGCGGCGCGGCTGCAGGGCGAGCCGGCCGGCGATTGCGTCGACTGCCATCAATGCGTCAACGTCTGTCCGACCGGCGTCGACATCCGCGACGGCATCCAGCTCGGCTGCATCCAGTGCAGCCTGTGCATCGATGCCTGCGACACCGTGATGAATCAGATCGGCCGTCCCACCGGCCTGATCGGCTACGACACCGACATCAACGTTCTGCGCCGGAGAGAAGGCAAGCCGGAGATCTACCGGCTGATTCGGCCGCGCACGATCATCTATGCGAGCTTCATCGCCATCGTCGGCGGCATCATGCTGTACACGCTGGCGACGCGGGGCACGATGGGCATCAATGTGCTGCATGAGCGCAACCCGCTGTTCGTTCAGCTGTCGGATGGCGGCGTGCGCAACGACTATACGGTGCGTCTGCTCAACAAGCGCGGCGCGCGCGATTTCGTGCTCGACGTCGTGGGCCTGCCGAATGCCAAGGTGACGGTGGCCGGCGAGACGCGCGAGTCGGACGGCCGCATGGTGATCGATGTCGGCCAGGACCAGACCCGCGAGATCCGCGTGTCGATCGAGGCCAAGGGCGGCGACCTTCCGACGGCCCCCGTCGACATCGAGATCAGGATCACGGATCCAGCGACTGGCAACGCGGTCAGCACGCGCGATCACTTCGTTCCGCCGACGCGATAGAGCGGCTGTCGTTCGGTGAGCTGCGAGGCGACAGCACCAGGCGGGCGGTCCACAACCACTGACAGAAAGAGGGAGGAGCAGCCGCTCCTCCCTTTTTTGTCTAGCCGGTTGTTCCAAATCAATGATGGATCGAGGCCGCAGGCAAAGCATCGTCGCGTCAAGGGATCGAGACTTCCCTAACGACGGAGAAAGACACATGTTCAAGGTCGCAATTCTCGTCTGGGTCATGCTGGGCACGGTGCTGGCGGGCAGCGCGGTGACGGCGTTGCTGACCGTTCAGGGGCTCGTCGCGAGCCCGATGAAAGATCTGCCGCTGGCGGCCCTGGCCGGCTTCATCGTCGCCATGCCGCTGTCGTATCTCGTCGCCGTCAAGATCAACCGCAACGGCCGGGGCCGCACGGCTTGACGGTCGGCAATCGACGAGGGCTTGATCGTTGTCGTCGCACCGCTGAACGCGGTGGCATGTGTGCTCCTCAGGGCAGACAGACCGGGTTCACGGCTCAAACAGCCAACTCGCGATGCGGCAAGACGTTCTCGCAACGCCTGTCGCGTCCGAGTTCTGCCGGTCGGTGTCGCCCTCTTGAAGAAGAGGGCGCAGGGAATGCCGGGTGAAGGCCTCACCCATGGCCCGCCTGCAGAAAGAAAAGCAGGCGGCAGTCACCACAGGTGCAGCCGATCAACCGGCATCCCCTGCGCGACGGTCTTCACGCTTATATCGCGCTCTCCTCGGTGTACCGGGCTTGTTAGCCACCGTCGCCTTCGGGATCATCCCCCGAAGACTTAGCGCCAGCATCGGGGCGCCAGGACCACGCGACTTCACGTCCGCGCCATGCCGTTCGTCCGCGTGCATCAGCACGCTGCGGCACCGCGCGGCCATCGCCTCCCACCTCGCGTGTCGTGACGATCGCGATACGCCCCTCTTGCCGAGGCGGGATGGCGATACTCAACCACGAATTCGGTAAAAGCGAAAGAAGAATATTTTTCGCGCAGGGACTGGACAAGGGTGATCGCCTTGAGTCCGCTCGCAAACCAGCGCTTTTCGCGCAAGGGTCGCGACGGCGAACGACCGTGGTCTGCCGCATCTAGAGACCTTTCATGCAGCACTTCCGCCCGCGCCCGATTTGCCCGTCGGGCCGAAGCGAAACGTGCTGCGATGCGCAGCCGCTGCTCAGGCTTCCCGTTTCGCCGGCACCATCTTGTCGTAGACCTTGCTGCCGAGCAGGGCGGCATGGCTGACGAACAGCAGCGAGGTGAAGGTGCCGTCGATCTGAGGCATGGAGGTCAGCACCGAGGCATTCTGAGCCGCGGCAAAGACGATGCGGATCGCGTCGATGTTCGAGACCACGTCGAACAGCACCAGGAGATAGCTGATGCCGAGGATGCCGGTGATGGCGACATGCTGGATCCTGTTGATGTCGACCATGTCGCTGCGGCCCTTGACCTCCTGCAGCACCATGTCGGACAGCGCGGCCTTGTCGGGGCCGGCCTTGTCGGCCAGATATTTCGGCGCCTGCGTTGGCGAAGCGGCGTCGGGTGCGGTCTGGTCTTGGGTGCCGACGATGGTCGAGTTCGAGATCAGGCGCGACAGGAACGGCGTGGCGACGGCGAACCCGCCGACGAGACCGAGATAGAAGGGGATGCTCGGGAACAGGTTGTAGGCGTCGAGCGCGGCCTTGGCGGTGTTGGGCGTCTCCTTGGCGGCGGTCGCAGCCGCCGCCTGCTGCTGCAGTTCGGTAATGACGAGGCCACCGAAGCCGTAGTTGAAGAGACCGCAGACCAATAGGCCCGACAGCAGGATGATCGACCACATCGCGAGCTGGGCCAGGGTGAGGCTCATGCGATTGCGCTCGTCGATGATCGGGCCCAGCGCCCGGCCGGTGATGCCGAAGCCGCAGGCGATGAACAGCAGCAGCAGCGAGAGCAGAGCGAGGCAGAACGGAATGACCAATGACATCGTGCCATTGATGGCGCTCGACCAGCCCAGCGCCTGGCTGGCAAACCATTCCGGCCAAGTCGTCTTGCGGCTGGCCTTGGCGGCGGGCTTGGCATCGGCGTCGGGATATTGCGCCGACGCGACCACGGTCTGGGCCGCGGCGAACTGTGTGCGGCAGTCCTTGGCCTTGTCGGCATTGGGGCGCCATTTGGCGCTGTCGAGCAGCGTCGGCTTCTCGGCGGTCGCGACCGTGCAATCCAGGCCGTCGTCCGCTCCGCCGGGCGTGATGTGCGCGCTCTGGACGAACTGGCCGAGCGACAGCCGTGCACCGACCCCTATGCCGTAGGCGCCAAGCGCGGCCAGCACGAACAGCGCGAGGGCAACGACGAACAACGCGACGCCGGTCCTCGGCATCGCCTTCGAGGTCGATCGCGGCTCCGCCATCGGCGCGCTGCCACCGGTCACGCCGGTGCCGGTCATCGCGTTGACGAACACGGGATTGCTGCCGGAGCCCGCATCCGTCGCGGCATCGCGCGTGAACACGTCGACCGTCTGTCCGTTGGCGAGCGCCCGATGCAGCTGATGGGTGATCTTGTCGGCAGCCAGATCGCTCCAGGGGGCAGGGGGCGGCGGGGTCGTCGTCTTGTTCAGCCGCAGCGTGTCGCCGTCGGCCTCCCAGATGATGATGCGGCTTTGCGGCGCGGCTGCGCCGCGCGCATTCTCGGTGATCGACAGGATCGCGCGCACGGTGTCGCCGAACTCGCGGTCCTGCACCGACGGCAACTGATCGCGCCGGTCGAACCCTGCGCCGTCCACGGCGGCCGCGAGCTGCGCAACGAGTCGCCTGACGCCGTTGACGCTGCCGGTGCCGTCGGCGGGCGCGGTGCCCAGCGCCTTGGTCTCCGCCCACACGATCTGGGCCAGTTCACCTGATGAGAGCGTCATGTGTTTCTCCCGGGGGCAATCGTTGGTTCAATATCGATCGGTATTCGGCCGTGATCGTCGTCGTCCATTCATTGGAGCCGCCGTGTCACTTCGAAAGCCACTCCACCATGAGCTTGCGCGTGGCCTCGTCGTCTTGTGGGCCCTTGCCGAAATTCCACTGGCTGCTTCCGGAGCTGAAATCCTTCCAGCTGTCCTTGCTCTTGTTCGGGGTGTGGCAGTTCGGGCAGACGGTGCCGGTCTGCTGCTGCACCGACGGAAACGTGTTCGTGTTGGAAGCCGGCGGCTTGTAGTTCGGCGGATTGGGATGCGCCTGCGCCGGTGGACGCGCGGGGGCGGGCGGCGGAGGCGCCTGCACGGGCGCCGCCTTCTGATCGATGAGCTCCAGGATGTGCTGCCAGCGGTTCACGGACTCGATGAACCTGTTGGGGTCGCTCTGGTCCAGTCCGGCCATCCGGCCAAGGACGTAGTAGCGGAGTTCATCCAGCGGCAGCTTGCGCGCCTTGGCGGTGGCGATCAGATCCTCGATCGGTGGGGTCTCGAGCGGAATCTCGCTGACCAGCAGGCGCACCATCGTGAAGTGGTGTCCGCCGGCGCTGACCTGTTGGAAGGTGTCGCTCAGTTCGGGGTCGAGCTGCTGGAACGTGAAGCCCACCCCGGTCAGATCGATGATGGGCGATGAATCGCTGACGGTCGGCTCGATGGCAGCGGGATTGACTTCGATGGTCGAGATCACCGCACTGCTCATGAAGACGCGCGCATAGAGCGTCTGCTCCGGATTGGTCAGCATCATCTTCAGGATGGTATCGATGTTGTCGTTGATGACCTTCTGCGCCTTGGCCTGGTTGCGGTCGATCTGTGCGGCCGCGATCTTCCGGTCGACCCGGGCCTTGAGGTAGGAGCTGAGCAGTCCGATTCCGATCGACAGCGCGGTCATGCCGACGCCGACACCGATGCTCTTGAATGTCGCGCGCGGCCCGCCTCCAGAGCCGCCGGAAGGCTTGATAACGTTGGGCGCGCCTTGCGGAGTGACGGCCCCGGTCTGCGATCCCTTCAGCACGATCAGGCTGCTGCTCTGCTGGTTCTTGATCTCGAAGGTGACCTCCGGATACTGCTGGCTGAGCTTCTTCAGCACGCCGGCGGCCGTATCGAGGTTGGTCGTCCCCTGGCCGCAGGTGGCGCACACCTCCTGCTCGATCAGCATCCAGACCTTGCGGCCCTTGAGCTGGTCGCGCGGAATCTTGGCGAGTGCGGCTTCGAGCTGGTCGGCGATGTGCTGCTCCGCGTGCCCGAATGTATGCGGCAGGGTGTCGGGGTCGGCCTGCGGCGGGAAGTTGGACTGCGGGTTGTAGCCGGGACCGCCGGCGCGCTTCGACTGGCCGACGAAGGCCTGGTTCTCCAGGCCGGGGATGTCGGTCCGCGCGGCGCCGACCGTGCCGCCCTCGACGTCGATGTCCGGCATGACGGCACTCGGCTCGGTCCGTTTGACGCCCGACGTGACGCGATTGGCCTTGATGTCCTTCGCGAGTGTGTCCTGCATGCCGTCGCGCGAGAAGCGGCCCTGGCCCGCGGCAGCGGCAGGCGGAACCGTGCGCCGCGCATATTCCTGCTGAGCCAGGGCGTCGCTGCCTTTGGCGTATTGCGCAAGCTGGCTGTTGCTCATCGCAGCATAGCGATTTTGCAGCGCTTCGATCGCATCCTTGTCACCATTCTTGACGAGCTTGCGCAGCTGATCGATGGACAGGCTCGTGTATTTGTCCGGTGCGCGCCGGAGCACCGCGCCATCGCCGCCCTGCTGCACCACATGGGCGAGCTCATGGGCCAGCAGATGCTGGCCGCCGGACGACGTCGGCGCATAGCGTCCGGCGCCGAACACGACGTTGTGGCCGACGGTATAGGCCTGGGCGCCGACCGCGCGCGCCGATGCGGCGGCGCGTGCATCGGTGTGGATGCGGACGCCTTCGAAGCTGTGGCCGAAGCGGCTTTCCATGGTGGCGCGCGTGGAGCGCTCGAGCGGCTGGCCGGGCGCGCGCAGCACGTCATGGACCAGGGGCGGCGCGATCGCACCGCGCGATGGCAGAGAGCTGCCGGGCGAATCATGCAGCCGCAGCGTATCCTTCCGGCACGTCGCGCAGGTCCCGCCGCAGTCGCACTGGCGCTGCAGCGTGGATGTCGCCCGGAACGAGCGATCGCTCGAACGGGGGGCGGACAGTGCCCTCGCCGGGACGGCGGTGTGAGGTGAAGACCCGTCGACGACGGCGCGGGCGACCGCCTCGGCCTCGCGTTCGGCCGGGTCGTCGACCGCGCCGATCTCGAGTCGGGCCTGCAACGGCTGCAGCGGCGACGGCGGCTGCAGCGCCACGCCCGCGCCGGACCGCTGCGCCGAAGCGGACGGGTTGGACGTGGCGGTTCTCGCAGCGGCAGCCTTCATCGCCATTCTCAATTCTTGAAGATCCGGTAAGTCGCGGGATGGCCGGGGCTGATCAGGAACGGCTCCTGGCCGTCCGGTGCGATGTCGACGAGTTGGGCGTTCGTCGTCTTCAGCTCGAACCGCAGCAGCGTCTTGCCCTTGTATTTCGGGTCGGTCTCGGTCGTCGGCGATCCCACCACCTCATAGACCATCTGGTGGTAGTAGTTCTTGCCGTCGTCGCCGATCCACGACAGCGTCATCAGCGGGCGGTCGCCGGCCTTGGTCGCCGTCGTGATCGGCGCGTTGGTGACGAAGCTGTAGTTGCGCTCGGTCGGCTTGCTGCGATCGCCGCTGAAGGTGCGCGCCAGGGTGAAGCCGCCGGACTTGCCGAACGACGGCTCCTTCTGCTTGCCCATCGGGGCAGGAGGTGCCTTCTCGCCGGATCCCTTGTCAGCTTTTCCGCCTTTGCCACCGGTGCCGCCAGCGCCTGACTTGCCGTCGTCCTTCTGGCCCGCGGCGGGCTGCACGGGTGCGGCGGTTGCGCCGCCCGCGCTCTGATGGCGCTTCTTGAGCGCCTCGACGATCTGCTTGCGCAGCTCGTCAGGCGAGAGGTGACCCGGTTTCCAGTTCAGTGTCTTCAGCAGCGCGAGGTCGTCCGGCGTGATGTCGGCGGTCGCCTGCATCATCGTCTCGGCCCATTGAGCCGTGGGCACGCGGAACTGCTTGCCCGATGATGAATCGATCAGGTGCTGCATCAGCGCGATCTGGCCTGCGGAGGCCTTGCTCAGCATCAGCGCCACCCTGGTGGCCTCGGCCTGGGCCATGCGCTGCTCGGCCTCGGTCGCATTGGGCGACACCAGCGGAATGACGACACCGCCCGGTGTCGGCGTTGCGCCGGTCGTCGCATTGCCTGGAGTCGTCGTCGCCGTCGTGCCGGGCACGGCTCCACTGGTCGTGCCGGTCGACGGCGTGGCCTTGCGCGTGTCGCCGGCATTCTGCGGCGTGCCTGTTTGCTGCGTCCCGCCTGGCGTTCCAGCTGGCCTCTGCGCGCCGGTGCCTTGGCCGATGGAAGGATCACCCGTCTTGACGCCGCCAGTCTGACCGGCGGGACCTTGTGATCCAGTGCCTGGCGTCTTGCCGCTGCCGCTTCCGGTCCCCGTGGCCTTGTCGGCATTGCCCGTGCCGGTGCCTTTGCCTTGCGTCGTCGCTTGTCCCTGCGGCGCGCCTTGGCCGGCTGTCGCCTGACCCGGCGTGCCCTGCGTGGCTGCGCCCGGAGCGGGCGCGCCGGTCGGCGTCTGTCCCTGCGG
>JBARNF010000497.1:0-15595 GCA_049802835.1 Bradyrhizobium sp. | reverse complement strand
TGCCGGCCTGATCCAACCGGTCGGCGACCGCGCGCGAGAAACCGTCGTCGACGCCAACGATCGCGGTGCCCTGGGGCTGCACGCCGGCGACCAGCCGCTCCTTCACCGCGGCGTAGTTCGCGATCGTGCCGTGGCGGTCGATGTGGTCCTCGCTGACATTGATCAGGATGCCGACGGTCGGATCGAGCGAGGGCGTCAGGTCGATCTGATAGGATGACATCTCGACGACGTGGACGCGGCCCATGCGCGGCGGCTCCAGCGACAAGATCGCGGTGCCGATATTGCCGCCCATCTGGGTGTCGTAGCCGGCCACACCCATCAGATGCGCGATCAAGGCCGTCGTGGTCGACTTGCCGTTGGTGCCGGTGATCGCGACGAAGGGCGCGTCCGGCGCGTGGCGCTTGCGCTCGCGGCAAAACAGCTCGATGTCGCCGATCACCTCGACGCCGGCCTCGCGCGCCCTGAGCACACTCCAATGCGGGACGGGATGCGTCAAGGGCACGCCGGGCGCCAGCACCAGCGCGGCGAAATCAGCCCATGAGACGGTGCGCAGATCCGCCGTGACGAAACCGGCCTTGGCCGCCTCCGCCAGCCGTTCGGCGCCATCGTCGCCTGCGACCACCTCGGCGCCGCCGGCGCGCAGCGCATGGCAGGAGGCAAGCCCCGATCCGCCGAGGCCGAACACGGCGACCGTCTTGCCGGCGAATGAGGTGACGGGGATCATGTCTTCTTCCAGGTCATTCCGGAAACCGCGCAGCGGTTATCCGGAATCTCGAGATTCCGGGTTCGATGCTGTCGCATCGCCCCGGAATGACGGTCTGCTTGAAACGATCTCATCAGCGCAGCTTCAGCGTCGACAGACCGACCAGTGCCAGCATCACCGAGATGATCCAGAAGCGGATCACGATCTGCGGCTCCGTCCAGCCGAGCTGTTCGAAATGATGATGGATCGGCGCCATCTTGAAGATGCGCTTGCCGGTCAGCTTGAACGACGCGACCTGCACGATGACGGAGACGGCTTCCAGCACGAACAGGCCGCCGATCACCGCCAGCACGATCTCATGCTTCACAGCGATCGCGATCGAGCCGAGCATGCCGCCGAGCGCCAGCGAGCCGGTGTCACCCATGAAGATCGAGGCCGGCGGCGCATTGAACCAGAGGAAGCCGAGCCCGGCGCCGAGGACCGCGCCGCAGAGCACGGCGAGCTCGCCGGTGCCCGCGACATAATGGATCTGCAGGTAATCGGAGAACACGGCATTGCCGGCGAGGTAAGCGATCAGGCCGAAGCTCGCGGAGGCGATCATCACCGGCACGATGGCGAGACCATCAAGCCCGTCGGTGAGGTTGACCGCATTGCCGGCGCCGACGATGACGAAAGCGCCGAACAGGACATAGAGCCAGCCGAACTTGATGACGAGGTCCTTGAAGAAGGGAATTGCAAGCCCGGTCGAGGACGGATCGCGCCCCAGGCGGACCAGCGCGTAGCAGGCAACCAGCGCGATCGCAGCCTCGATGAGCAGGCGCGCGCGGCCGGCAAAACCCGAATGCGACTGCTTGGTGACCTTCAGATAATCATCGTAGAAGCCGACGAAGCCGAAGCCGAGCGTGACCGCGAGCACGATCCAGACATAGGGGTTGAGCGGATTGGCCCACAGCACGGTGGAGACGACGAGACCCGACAGGATCATCAGGCCGCCCATCGTCGGCGTGCCCTTCTTGCTGATGATATGCGATTGCGGGCCGTCGGTGCGGATCGGCTGGCCCTTGCCCTGGCGCAAGCGCAGATGATCGATGATCCAGGGGCCGAACAGGAACACGAACAGAGCCCCCGTGACCACGGCGCCGCCGGTCCGGAAGGTGATGTAACGAAACACGTTGAGGAGGCCGCGAAAGATCGACAGGCTCGGAAACGTATTCGTCAGCTCGATCAACCAGTAGAACATCCAACCCGCCTATGCCGCCTCACCGAAATTGAGCCGCGCGTCCGCGGATTCTCGCCCCGCGAATCCGGTTCGGCCTTGTTTAACCACGATCGGGGCCGAGGTGCGAATCGTTGCAATCGATGGGGAGCTCTTGCCCGGCATAGCTGCCCAGACGGCCACAGGAAAGATATCCCCCCGCCGCGCCGCGATATCGCCCGATTTCAGTTCGTGCGCTGCAGGGCCGCGGCGAGCTTCGACACGAACTTGTTGACCCAGAAGATTTTCTTGCTGCCCTTGATGACGACCACGTCTCCCGGAGCGAGCAACGCCGCGACCTGCCCGGGATTCAGCGTCACCGGATCCTCGTGCCAGCCGAGTCGCTTCTCCTGCGGCAACCGCTCGAACAAATGGCGCATCAGCGGACCGACGCAATAGACACCGTCGATGCCGGTGAGATGACCAACCATCCCCTCGTGATAGGCGGGCGCTTCCGCGCCGAGCTCCAGCATGTCGCCGATGACGGCGATTCGCCGCCCACGCACCGGCCGGGCCTGCAGGCTGTCGAGCGCCGCGGCCATGCTGGCCGGATTGCCGTTGAAACTGTCGTCGATCAGAACGACCCCGCCGATGGTCTGCTCGACGCCGCGTCCGGTCATGATGCCGACCTGTCCGAGATCCTGCGCCAGCAGCGCGGGATCGAGTCCGGCGGCCGCAACGGAAGCGAGTGCCGCGAGTGCGTTGTGCACCCGGTGCGGGGCGCCGGGCGTCAGCGCGAAATCGACCCTGCGGCCACAGACATCGGCTGTCACCTCCCAGTTCTCGCCATCAGGCCTGTGCGCGACCTCGCGGACCCCAGCGTCGCCGCCGAAGCGGAGCACCTTGCCTCCCCATTCCGGCGCCGCGAGATCATCCGGAAGCACCAGAATTCCATCCTTGGGCAGCCCCTGCGCGATCGAGACCTTTTCCCGCCTGATGGCTTCCAGGCTGCCGAGCTTCTCCAGATGCACGGGCTGGACATTGACGACGAGGGCGACCGTCGGCTTTGAAAGTTCCGTCAGCCGCGCGATCTCGCCTGTCTGGTTCATGCCCATCTCGACCACCCAGACTGTGGCATCGGGATCGGCATTGCACAGTGTCAGCGGTACGCCCCAGAAATTGTTGAAGCTCGATGGACTGGCGGAGGCGCCGGGATAGGCGGCGATGAACTCCTTGGTCGAGGTTTTGCCGGCGCTGCCGGTCAGCCCGATGACAGGACCATGGAAGCGGGCCCGCGCGGCGCGCGCGAGCGCCCATAATCCATCGATCAGGGTATCCGGCACCACGAGTTGCGGAACCGTGATGCCGTCGATCTCGTGCGGCACGATCATCGCGACGGCCCCTGCCTTCTCGGCATTCGCCGCGAACTCCCAGCCGTCACGGTTGGACGCAAAGCTCGACACGAACCCGCCGGTGGGGGTGCCGCTCAGCGCCACGAACAGGCTGCCGGGCTTCACGACGCGGCTGTCCTGCGTCACGACATCGATCGGTATCTCCGGAAAATCGCCGGTGAGGCCGAGCGCGCGCGCCGCCTCGGCCACCGTCCACAGCGCCTGCTTCATGGTGTCCTCGATGCCAATGCGTCCGCGACCGCTTCATGGTCGCTGAAATGCAAAACCGTGCTGCCGATGATCTGTCCGGTCTCATGGCCCTTGCCGGCAATGACCAGCGCGTCACCGGGCTGCAGTTCGCCGATCGCCACCCGGATCGCCTCGGCCCGGTCGCCGATCTCGCGCGCACCAGGCGCGGCGGCCAGGATCGCGGCGCGGATCGCGGCCGGGTCCTCGCTGCGCGGATTGTCGTCGGTCACGATGACGCTGTCGGCTTCTGCGCTGGCGATCGCGCCCATCAACGGCCGCTTGCCGGCGTCGCGATCGCCGCCGGCGCCGAACACGACGACGAGTTTTCGCGCGGCATAGGGCCGCAGCGCCTGCAGCGCCTTGGCGAGCGCGTCCGGCTTGTGGGCGTAGTCGATGAACACAGGCGCGCCGTTGTGCTCGCCGACCAGTTCGAGCCGCCCCTTGGCGCCCTCGAGCTTCTCCAGCGATTCAAAGACAGCTTGCGGATCGCTGCCGGTGCCGATCGCAAGGCCCGCCGCCACCAGCGCGTTCTCGATCTGGAACGCGCCAACCAACGGCAGCCGGAGCGCATGCATGCGGCCGCAATGCTGGATCTCGAGCTGTTGGGCAAATCCGCTGACGGCCGTTGCGACGAGCCGAATGCCCTCTCCTATGCCGTCGCCTCTTGCCCCGACGGTCATCAGACGCAGCCCGCGCGCCTTCGCCGCGGCGATGACCTCCGCCGAGCAATCATGATCCGCCGAGATCACGGCAGCGCCGCCCGGCGCCACGAGATCGCGGAACAATCTCAGCTTCGCGTTCAGATAATGCGCGATGTCCGGATGATAGTCCATGTGGTCGCGCGACAGGTTGGTGAACCCGCCGGCCGACACCCGCACGCCGTCGAGCCGGAATTGATCGAGCCCGTGCGACGAGGCCTCGAACGCCAGATGGGTGACGCCATCCTGCGTGATCTCGTCGATCTGCCGATGCAGCGCGATCGGATCGGGCGTCGTCAGCGAGCCGTAGACGGTGCGCCTGTCCGACACCAGCCCGACGGTACCGATGCTGGCAGAGCTGTGCCCGAGCATCTGCCAGACCTGCCGCGTGAAGGCCGCGACCGAGGTCTTGCCGCTGGTGCCGGTGACGGCGGCAATCGTCGCCGGCTGCCGCGGATAGAGGCGCGATGCGGCGAGGGCTAGTGCGCGCCGCGGATTTGGCAGCGCAACGAACGGAACGGATAGCCCAGCCGCGGGGACCGCCGAGCCGGCGACGGCGGCCGCACCAGCCGCGATTGCCGCCGCAATGAAGCTGGCGCCATCGGTCCTGGTTCCCGCGAGCGCGAAGAACAGATCGCCCGGCCGGACGGCGCGGCTGTCCACGGCAAGGCCGGAGACTTCGACGGCGGCGACGTGCGGGTCGAGCCCCGCCTCATCGCCGAGGAGGTCGTGAAGTTTCATCCTGGTCCCGTACCGGTCCTGGCCCCGCCCCGGGCGGCGGAGGCTCCTGAGCCTTGCGATTCGACGACGGCTTACTGCGTCAGCCGCGATGCCGCAAGAATTTGGCGGTCGGACGGCGGCAGGTCGAAACGCGGCTCGATGCCGAGCAGCGGCCCGATCCTGGAGATCACATTGCCGGCGGTCGGCACCGCGTTCCAGCCGGACGTGATGAAGCCGTAGGTCTCCTTCAAGGACTGCGGCTCGTCCAGCATGATCAGGAGTTGGAAGCGCGGCTTGTCGGCCGGGATCACGGCGGTGAAGAGGGTCAGCACCTTCTTCTTGGCATAGCGGCCGTTGATGACCTTCTCGGCGGTGCCGGTCTTGCCGCCGATGTAATAGCCCTTCACGTCGGCCTTGCGCGCCGTGCCGATCTCGGCGTTCAGGCGCATCAAATAGCGCATCTTCTCCGAGGTTTCCGGCTTGATGACGCGCTTGGCCACCGCCATCGCCTCCTCCTCGGTCCGCTTGATGAAGGTCGGCGGGATCAAGAGGCCGCCATTCACCAGCGCGCTCACGCCCATCACACCCTGCAACGGCGCCACCGCCATGCCGTGACCGAACGCGATCGTGATCGTGTTCAGCTCGGCCCAGCGCTTGGGCAGGATCGGCGAGGCGCTCTCCGGCAGTTCGGTGCGCAGCCGGTCGAACTGTCCCATCTTGCGCAGGAACGCCTTGTGGCTCTCGACGCCCTGCGCCAACGCGATCCTGGCAGCGCCGACATTCGAGGAGAAGGTGAACACCTCCTTCATGCTGAGGAAGCGGCCCTTTGGTTCGTCGTCATGAATAGTGAACTTGCCGTAATGCAGCGGTCCGCGCGCATCCCACAGCGAGTTGAGATCATACTTGCCGCTATCGAGCGCCATCGCCAGGGTGAAGGCCTTGAAGGTCGAGCCCATCTCGTAGACGCCGGTGGTCAGGCGGTTGATCCGATCTGGGTCGTGCGCTTCCTTGGGATTGTTCGGATCAAAATCCGGCAGCGACACCATGGCGATGATCTCGCCGGTCCTGACGTTGACGACGAGACCGGAGGCTGCCTTGGCCTTGAACTTGTCCTTGGCCTTGAGCAGTTCGTCGCGCAGCGCATGCTCGACGCGCAGATCGACCGAGAGTTCGATGGGCCGCTGCAGGCGGTCGGTGGCGAAGCCGGCGCGGTGCAGATCGGCGAGGCCCTGATTGTCGAGCCATTTCTCCATGCCGGCGATGCCCTGGTTGTCGATGTTCACCAGGCCGATCAGATGCGCCACCTCGTTGCCGGTCGGATAGACGCGCTTGTTCTCGCGCAGGAAGCCGATGCCGGGCAGTCCGAGTCGATGGATGTCCTGCTGCTGCTTCGGCGTCATCTCTCGCTTCAACCAGACGAAGCCCTTGCGCGACAGCAGCCGGTCGCGGACCTCGCTCGTGTCGAGATCCGGCAAGGTCGCCGTCAGAAGCTCGATCGCCTCGTCCTTGTCGATGAGGCGGCGCGGCTCGGCGAACAGGCTCGGCGTCTTGACGTCGGTGGCGAGCACGGCACCGTTGCGGTCGACGATGTCGGGCCGCGCGGTGGCGATGGCGTCCTGCTGCGCGGCACGCCGCGCGCTCGGACCATCCGAGCCGATCGCGAACATCACGAGCCGGCCGCCGATGACCGCGTAGACGGCGGCAAAGGCGACGATCGCCAGACCGATGCGCGCACGCGCCTTCGCGGTGCGATCGACGTTGCGCCCATAGAGCAGCGTGCGCACCAGTCGCTGCCGCCACGGCTCCTGCGGCCTGGCCTGCGGCCCAAGCTGGTCGGTCATTGCTGATCCTCCGGACGACCCACCGCCCCCGTTACGGGAGGCTCCTCGTTGACGGCATCGATCGCGTCGATCATCGACCCGATCGGATCCGGATTGCCCGGCCGGACCAGTCTCGACGGCCGATCCGGCAGATTCTTGAGGCTGTCATATTGGGTGGCGTTGAGCGGCTTCAGCGGCAGGTGCCGTTCGACCAGTCCCTGCAAGCGCAGCGGCGCATCGAGCTTGGCCCATTCCGAGCGCAGGATCGCGATGGCTTCACGCTGCTCGCGGATCTCGGCGCGCAGTTGCAGCACGCGCTCGACGCGCGCGGTGGAGTCCATCTTGATGCGGTAGACATAGGCAGCTGCGAAAATCAGCGAGCAGATCACGACGAGGTGCAGGAGGCGCATCGGTCACCCTCCCCGCAATATATCGGCCAGGCGCGGCCAGGGTGACGACGAGGACGCGACGTGTGCCGGCGCTGCCGTGCGCTCTGCCCCGCGCAGCTTGGCGGACCGCGCCCGGGGGTTGGCCTCGATCTCGGCCTCCGCGGCCACAACCGGCTTGCGGTTGAGCAGCTCGAAGCTCGGTCTCTGCTGCGCGATCTCGGGCAGATGGCGCGAGCCGCCGCCGGTCTTGCTGCGCTCGGCCAGGAACGTCTTGACGATCCGATCCTCCAGCGAGTGGAACGAGACCACGGCCAGCCGGCCGCCGGGCTTCAGTACGCGCTCAGCTGCCGCCAGCGCCTGTTCGAGCTCATCGAGTTCCTCATTGACCAGGATGCGCAGGGCCTGGAACGTCCGCGTCGCCGGATGAATGTCGCCGGGCTTCGACCGAACGACACGGGCGACGATATCGGCGAGCGCACGCGTGGTCGTGATCGGCTGCTCCTTGCGGGCCGCGACGATCGCCCGCGCCACGGCGCGCGAATGCCGCTCCTCGCCGAAGATGTAGATGACGTCGGCCAGACTGCGCTCGGATGCGTGCGCGACGATGTCGGCTGCCGTCGGCCCCGCGTTCCCCATCCGCATGTCCAGCGGACCGTCGAACCTGAACGAGAAGCCGCGCGCCGCGGAATCGAGCTGCATCGACGAGACGCCGACGTCCATGACGATGCCGTCGACAGCTTGCGCCGCGCAGACCTCGTCGATCCGGGAGAAACGATTTTCGACCAGCGTGAGCCGACCGCCGGCCTGTTCGACGAGGCCGGCCCCGCCGGCAATCGCAGTGCTGTCGCGATCGATCCCGATCACCCGCGTTCCGGGCTTTGCCAGAATCAGCCGCGTGTAACCGCCCGCACCGAAGGTTGCGTCGATATAGGTTCCGCCGTCGCGCGGTGCGAGCATCGCGACCGCCTCCGGGCCGAGCACCGGGACGTGCCGCTGGTCAGCCGTGCTCACGCGGCCCCCCCGCCAGGATGCCACCGGTCCAGACTGACTTTGGTCGGCAGCGAGCCCATCGCGCCTTCGATCCTCGCGCCTCGTCAATTCCCCAAGCCATCCTCCGGAACGGTCGATGTCCTGTCCACCCAATACGTGATCACCGGCGTGTTGCGGCTGTGCCGGGGAGCAGACTCCCGGACCGACAGCAATCGCGCGGCGCCAGGCGTTCCCGGCACCGCTCAAGACAGTGATCTCCCGTGCAGGACCTTGCATGGTGGCGGCTTGCCGTCCCGAAAGCCGGCTTGGCTGTTCACCACTTAGTAACGGCGCTTAGCGTTAACAAACCGTTGACGATCTGTGGCGGATGTTGGGCACTTGAACGGATGGCGGCAAAGTACGCTGCGGGATCGACCGCTCGCGCTCGCCGCCTCAATCGTGCGTCCGCCCCGGCGCCTTGCAGAACGGTCCAATCAATATGAGGGGCTAGCATGCGATTTCGATTGCCGCGGGGACATGCAAAAGGGTAGTGGCTGCCCATATTCGATTTGAGCCATTGCCGTCGCCGCCGCCTCGAGTCCTTCATGCCGAATCCAACAGACAAGCCCGAATCGAAGCGTCCCCGCGCGCTGCCGATTCTCAAGGGCATTTCGGACCTGCCTGTTTTCACGCCGGACTCGTCGATTGCGTCGGACGTGATTCCGTCGGCGAATCTCGGTGAACGCAAGGGCGGCCGCCAGCCGGACATGGTCATCCTCCACTACACCGGCATGCCGGACGTGGAAGGCGCGATCATCAAGCTGTGCACGGCCGGGACCGAGGTGTCGGCGCACTACATCGTGCTCGAGGACGGGCGCATCGTGCAATGCGTGCCGGAGGCGTTGCGCGCCTGGCATGCAGGCCTCTCCTCCTGGGGCGGCGAGGAGGACATCAACTCCTGCTCGATCGGCGTCGAGATCGTCAATCGCGGTCACGACTGGGGCTATCCTGATTTCCCTCCGCGCCAGATCGCGGCGGTGATCGCACTGTGCCGGGGCATCATGCTCCGCCGCAATGTCCCGGCCCACCGCATACTCGGCCATTCCGACGTCGCACCCTCGCGCAAGAAGGATCCGGGCGAGAAATTCCCCTGGCATTCGCTGGCGAACTCGGGTGTCGGCCACTGGGTGCAGCCGGCCGCGATCACCAAAGGCGAGACGCTGAAGCTCGGCAGCATTGGCGATGACGTCAAGGGCTTGCAGAAGGCGCTTGCCAAATACGGCTACGGCGTGCCGATCACCGGCAAGTTCGACGGCATCACCATGGACGTCGTCACCGCGTTCCAGCGCCACTTCCGCCCCGAGCGGATCGACGGCATCGCCGACCGCTCCACCCTGTGGACACTGCATGCGCTGCTGACTAGCCTGCCGGCTGACGAACCGGCACCGCGCGCATAAGCCTCAGGACGCAGCATCGAGTTCGGCGAGCCTGCGGGCATAGAGCCGCTGGAGCGGCACGAGCTGCGTCGCTTCGCTCGCCATGCGATAGGCTGCCCGCGCTTCTTCATGGCGGCCAAGCCGCCGCAACAGATCCGCCCGCACCGCCGGCAACAGGTCGTACTGTTTCAATCCGCCGCGTGCGGCCAGTGCATCGACCTGCGCAAGTGCCCGCGCCGGACCATCGACCATCGCAATGGCCGCGGCGTGATTGAGCTCGATCACAGGCGACGGCGCGATCCGCAGGAGGACTTCATAGAGGCCGACGATCTGGCGCCAGTCCGTGTCCTGGTGACTTGGCGCACGGGCGTGAAGTGCTGCAATTGCGGCCTGAACCGTATAGGGCTGCGGCAGCCCTCTCATGCTCAGCGCCTGGTCGACGAGCGCGAGCCCCTCGGCAATCTGCTCACGATTCCACAACGAACGATCCTGCTCCTCCAGCAGAACGATGTCACCCGACGCGGTGACGCGTCCGGCGCGGCGCGCGTCATGCAGCAGCATCAGCGCGAGCAACCCTTTGATGTCCCGTTCCTTCGGCACGAGGCCAAGAAGCAGCCGGCCCAGCCGGATCGCATCGCGAGCGAGATCCTCCCGCATCAGCTCTGCTCCCGAGGTCGCCAGATAGCCTTCCGTGAACACCAGATAGATCACCGCGAGTACGCCCCGGAGGCGCTCATCGAGCGCCTCGCGTCCCGGCACCTCGTAGGGAATGCCGGCGAGGCGGATCTTCTGCTTGGCGCGGACCAGGCGCTGCGACATGGCCTCCTCGCTGGCGAGAAAGGCGCGGGCAACCTCGGCCGTGGTGAGGCCGCACACTGTCCGCAGCGTCAGCGCGACCTGGACTTCCGGCGCGAACGACGGATGACAGCAGGTGAAGATCAGCCGCAGCATGTCGTCGTCGAGATCTGTCCGCTCCGCGATTTCATCGCCTGCAGCATCGAGCTCGATCGCCTGCACGATCTGGGGCTCCTTGTCGCGGAAAGCGATCTGGCGGCGGATGCGATCGATCGCCTTGTTGCGGCCGACATTGACCAGCCACGCCCGCGGATTGGCGGGCAGCTCCGTCTCCCGCCAGGTCGCGAGCGCCGCCGCGAACGCGTCCTGCAGCACGTCCTCGGCGAGATCGAAATCGCCGACCAGCCGGATCAGTGTCGCAAGCGCCCGGCCGGATTCGTCGCGGAACACCTTCTCGATCGCGTCAGGGCTCATCGATCGCAGCCTCTTTGCTCCGTGCCGCGGGCCTGAGCCGCAGCACGGACCTGTCCTGGCAACGTCTGACACGTCCCCGCCGGCTCACTGATTGTACTGCCAGACCGGCCTTACCTCGATCGAGCCTAAGCGAGCGCTCGGAATCCGCGCGGCAATGCCGATCGCTTCGTCGAGATTCTTGGCCTCGATCATGTAATAGCCGCCGAGCTGTTCGCGGGTTTCGGCGAAGGGGCCGTCGGTGGTCAGCATCTTGCCGTCACGAACCCGCACCGTCGTCGCCGTCGTCGTCGGCTGCAGCCGGTCGCCGCCCTTGTAATTGCCGCTCGAGATGATCGACTGGGTGAAGGTCTGGTATTCGGCCAGCATCGCCTGCTCGGTGCTCTTGTCGCGCTTCGCATATTCGACCTCGTTCTGATAGATCATCAACAGATATTGCATGGGATTTGCTCCTTGCGTTCGGCTGGATTACCGACATCCAGTCGAACGGCCCGTCCGGGCAACGACACGATCAGCATAATATTTCTCGTGGACTCCGCGATGGCTTGACGCGCCGCCACGGAAGTCCCATTCAAGGCGCGTCAGTCGGCTGGACGGCCGCTCCGACAGGTGCCGAAAGGCCGTCGGAGAGGAAAGTCCGGGCTCCATCGACATGCGGTGCCGGATAACGTCCGGCGGGGGCGACCCCAGGGATAGTGCCACAGAGAACGAACCGCTTCCTCCCGCGAGGGAGGCAGTAAGGGTGAAAAGGTGCGGTAAGAGCGCACCGCGGGGCCGGCAACGGCGCCGGCATGGTAAACCCCACCGGGAGCAAAACCGAATAGGGACGGCCACGCGGAGACAATCGCCAAGGCAGACGATCGCCACGGCGATGACGTCCGCGGGAGCGATGTCAAGCTCGCCGTCCGGGTAGGTTGCCCGAGGTCTCGCGCAAGCGCGATCCCAGAGGAATGGCCGTCACGTATCGTCATGCGCAAGTGTGGCGGTGCCCTACAGAACCCGGCTTACAGGCCGGCTGATATGTTCATGAGGGGCTCGGCGCGGACAGCGCCGGGCCCCTCACCATTTGTCACCCGGCCGCCGAGAGCTGGCCGAACTCGATGGCCTGCCGCTCGAACAGGCTGCGGTAGAGCCCGCCGGGGCGGCCGACCAGGGCGGCGTGATTGCCCTGCTCGACGATGCGGCCGCGGTCGAACACCAGGATGCGGTCGAGGCTGCGCACGGTCGCCAGCCGATGCGCGATCACGATCGCCGTGCGTCCCTTCATCAGCCGCTCCATCGCCTCCTGGATCAGCGCCTCGGATTCCGAATCGAGGCTCGACGTCGCCTCGTCCAGGATCAGCACGCGCGCATCGGCCAGGAACGCGCGCGCCAGCGCCACCCGCTGCCGCTCGCCGCCCGACAGCTTGACGCCGCGCTCGCCCACCAGCGTGCCGTAGCCCTTCGGCAGCCGCATGATGAACTCATGCGCATTGGCGAGCCGCGCCGCCTGCTCGATCTCGGCCTGGCTGGCGCCCGGCCGGCCATAGGCGATGTTCTCGGCCAACGAGCGGTGGAACAGGATCGGCTCCTGCTGCACGATCGCGATCTGGCTGCGCAGCGAGTCCTGTTTCGCGTGGGCGATGTCCTGGCCGTCGATCAGGATCCGCCCGCCGCTGACGTCGTAGAGCCGCTGCACCAGCTTGACGAACGTCGTCTTGCCGGATCCCGAGCGTCCCACCAGCCCGATCCGCTCGCCCGGCCGGATGTCCACCGACAGCCGGTCGTACAGCGGCGCGCGATGGCCGCCGTAATGGAACGTCACCGCGTCGAATACGATGTGCCCACCGGTGACCGCAATCGGCTTCGCGTCCGCGGCATCGACGATGCCGATCGGCTCGCTATGGATCGCCACCAGCTCGTCCATGTCGTTGACCGCCCGCTGCAGGTTGTTGATGTGCATGCCGACGTCACGCAGATAGGCGTGGATCACGTAGTAGCTGGTGAGCACATAGGTGACGTCGCCCGGCGAGGCGTGCCCCGCCATCCACAGCAGCACGGCGCCGCCGATCACCGAGGAGCGCAGGCACAAGAGCACGCCGAGCTGCACGGCAGCGGTGGTGTTGTAGCGCAGCCAGGTTCGGCTGACGCGCCGCTGCCAGCGGCTGACGACGCGCATCAGCCGGCCGTCCTCGCGCGCCTCGGCGCCGAACGACTTCACGACAGCGTTGCAGCTCAGCGCATCGGCCAAGGTGCCGCCGACCTTGGTGTCCCAGGCGTTGGAGATCCGTGCGGCCGGCGCGATGTAGCGGGTCGAGAATGCGACCGTCATGGCGACATAGATCACCGCGCCGATCGCGATGACGCCGCCCAGTGCCCCCCAATGCAGCCCGAGCAGCACCATCGAACCCAGCAGCACCGACAAGGATGGCAGCAGCGCCAGCAGGATGGTGTCGTTGTAGAGGTCGAGCGCCCACATGCCCCGGGTGATCTTGCGCACGGTCGATCCCGCGAAGCTGTTGGCGTGCCAGTCGGTCGAGAAGCGCTGCACGCGCACGAAGGCCTCGCGCGCGACATCGGACATGATGCGGAGCGTGAACGGCACGATCAGCTGCAGCCCGGACAGCCGCAGCACGATCGAGGCGAAGCCGAGCGCCACGATGGCACCGAACGAGACCAGCGCGGCGTGCCGAGCATCCAGATTGCCAGGACCGAGCGTCAGGGCATCGACCAGCCGCCCCGAGAACAGCGGCATGAACAGGTCGGCGGCGGTGGCGCCGAGCAGCGCCACGGCAATGCCGAGCGTCATGCGCGGCTGCTTCAGCCAATGGCGGAACACGAACGGCATCACGACACGAATGGCGGCAGGCCGCTTGTCGGCCTTCAGTCTGGTGACTTCGACGGTCATGGCATCATCCGGCCGCGCTCGTCGCGCCGGGCCGGCTCCAAATGAAGCAGACGCGACAGGCGCGCGGTCTGCGAATGACTATTCAGGCTTTGGGAAGTTGAACGGTGGCGCTCAGAGCGAGCGGCCAAACACCAAGACAGGCATCGATCGGGTGCATGCGATCTGCAGATGCGATGTGGTCATGCAAATCTCCCCGGTTCGAGCGACAATCCTCGTCGTATAGATGAAATGGTATGATTTGGCAACCCGCGTGCATCCGCGCGCGGGTCCAGCTCACGGCACCGTTATCAATGCGCGTCGCCGCCGCCAGCCATCGGCGAGCTCGGCTTCTTCAGCAGCATCACCGTGAAGCTGAGCGCGAGGTAGAAGCAGGTCAGCATGAAGAAGGCGTCGCCATAGCCCATCACGACGGCCTGGCGATGCACGATCTGCGACAGCTGCTTCATCGCCATCAAGGCGGAATCGCCCATGCCCTGCAGCTTCTGCTGCAGCATGTTGAGGGTCTCGACCGCGGTCGCATTGCCCCAGTTCACGCGCTCGTGCAGGCGCGAGATGTGCAGATCGGTGCGGTCGTTGAGCACCTGGTTGATCACGGCGAGGCCGACGGCACCACCGAGATTGCGCATCAGGTTGAACAGCCCCGAGGCGTTCTTGACCCGGTCGGGCGCCAAGGTGCCGAGCGCGATGTTGTTGGTCGGCACCATGGCAAACATCATGCCGACGCCGCGCAGCACCTGCGGCAGGAACAGCTCCCAGAAATCATAGTCGCGGGTGATGCCCGTCATCTGGTAGGAGCCGATCGCGAAGATGACGAGTCCGAACGCGATGATGTAGCGCATGTCGACGCTCTGCATCAGGCGGCCGACGATCGGCGCCATCAGGAACATGGTCGCGCCGGAGATGAACATCGTCTCGCCGATCATCATCGCGCTGTAGCCGCGCACTTCGGCAAGGTAGCGCGGATAGATGTAGGTCAGGCCGTAGAGGCCGATGCCGATGCAGAACTGCAAGAGGCAGCCGACCGCGAAATTGCGGTTGCCGAACGCCCTGAGGTCGACGATCGGCTCGTCCGCCGTCAGCACGCGCCAGAAGAAGGCGACCGCGGAGACAGCGCAAACGGCAGCGCAGATCGCGACGCTGGTGTCCTGGATCCACTCATATTGCGGGCCTTCCTCGAGCACATATTCGAGCGCGCCGAGGAAGCCCGCCATGAAGATCAGGCCCCACCAGTCGAAACGATCCAGCAGCTCGAAATGCGGCTCGTCGAAATCGACCAGCGCCAGCACGCCGATCGTGATCAGGATGCCCGGCGGGACGTTGACGAAGAACAGCCAGTGCCACGACATCGCATCGGTGATGTAGCCGCCGACGGTCGGGCCCACGGTGGGCGCGAGCGTCGCGACCAGGCCGATGATCGGGCCTACGATGTGAAACTTGGAGCGCGGAAACACCGTGTAGGCCGAGGCGAACACGGTCGGGATCATGCCGGCGCCGAGAAAGCCCTGGATCGCGCGCCACAGGATCATCTGCTCGATCGAGGAGGCGAAGCCGCACAGGAAGCTCGAGAGGGTGAAGCCGGCAGCGGAGATCGCGAACAGCAGCCGCGTGCCGAGCGCGCGCGACAGGAAGCCGGACAGCGGGATCGCGATGACCTCCGCGATCAGGTAGGCGGTCTGCACCCAGGAGACTTCGCTGGAGCTCGCCGACAGGCCGGCCTGGATCTCGGTCAGCGAGGCCGACACGATCTGGATGTCCAGGATCGACATGAACATGCCGAACACCATGATCAGGAACGCGATCAGCCGGCGCGGCGCGATGCGCTCCGCCGGCGCGATCATAGTGGGGTCGGCTGTCGTTGCGGTGGCCATGATC
>JBARNF010000496.1:0-2578 GCA_049802835.1 Bradyrhizobium sp. | reverse complement strand
ACCGACATCGACAGCGCACCGGGCGCGATGCTCCAGTTGGTCTGGTTGAGGATCAGCGTGTTGAACACCATGGTCACGCTGTTGCTGCTCATGGTCGACACGGAATTGATGGTGACGTTGCGGCTCGGCAGGTACATCAGGCCGGTGTAGGACGAACTGCTGGTGCCGTTGATCGGCAGCTGCGTGGTCGACAGGCCGTTGGGCTCGTACATCAGGATGTTGGCGTAGGTGCCGGTGGTCGGCGCCGACAGCGTGGCGTTGACGTTGCCGTTGAAGGTCAGCGTGGCGTTCTGATCGACGAGATAGAAGGTGACGCCGTTGCCGGTGACCGTCCATCCCGAGTTGAAGGTCATCGCGCCGCCCTTGATGATGTACAGGCCGGGATTGAGCGTCAGCGTGCCGGAGCCGTTGAAGTTGGTCGAGCCGCAATAGACACCCGGGTTCAGCGTGACCGAGCCGGGATTGTAGACCTGATTGTTTGTGGTGCAGGACCCGACGGTGACTGCAGGCAGCGTGCCCGCGAACGGATCGGCGATCGCCGCGCAGCTGGTCTCGGCCGGCGGCGTCACGCCGCCGTTCTTGACGATGGTCGATCCCTTGATGCAGATGCGCTTGACGTTCAGCGTGGCGTTGAACATCGCGGCCGGGCTCTGGGTCGACAGCACGTGCACCTCGCAGGTCGGCGCGTTGAGCTGGGCGCCCGAATTGACCAGCAGCGATTGCGAGTTGATCGTGCTGACGAGCAGGATGCACACCGGCGACTTGCTCTGCGGGCCGGCCTTCGCGGTTGCGGATGCGCTCACTCCGAGCGAGGTCACGCCCATCACGTTCAGGAACGAGGTCTTCACCGACGTCGATGCGGTGCCCGCCAGCGATCCGTCGCTGTTGGCTGTGAAATTGGCGCTGCCCGTGGTGCCGAACCGGCCGCCGAAGCTGCCCGAGAAGATCGCGCTCGCGGTCGTGATCTGTCGCGCACTGGTCTGGGTCACCCCGGCGAGGACGGCGGCGTCGACCGACTTCTGCAACTGCGCCTTGACGTCGCCCGACTTGGCAAAATCGACGGCAGCGCCGAGTGTCACCAGGATCGGGACGAGGGCGATCGCGAAGATCATGCTGATCTGCCCGTCTTGGTCCTCCAAGAACCTGCGTGAGAACCTGCGTGAGACACTGCGAAGAGTTTTGGCTGGGATCAACTCGGTCATGGCGACGCCCCCTGGTGCTTTATGTCCGGGCTCAACGCCGGCAGATGCGAGCCTCCGTTGCAGGAAGTGGCAGGCAGACCTTACCGTGACCTGAATCCCGTTTCCGAAAGGGAACTCCAAACGGGCAAGCGAGGAACCAGGGTTATCATTGTATTTTCTGAAAACACGACTGCGCGCCGATTTTACCTCTCGCAGGTGGTACAAAGCTCGACTGCCCGTTCCGGGTGGCTTCGGTCCAGACCTTCGTTTGGTTGTCGTGAGCCGGAGTACCAGCGGTCGTTGCTGCGATGTGAGGACGTACCTGAGCGATTACTTTGATGCGGCGCGCCAGATGCGGCCCGACCACAGGACGCGGCCGCAGATCAGCGCGTAGACGATGAGCGACAGGGTCACCATCGCGGCCAGCGCCGCCATGCCGTAGCCGAGCATTGCGACGGCGATATAGCCGCCGCCCGCTGCAATCAGCACGCGCAGGATGGAGGCAACGAACGGCCACAGCACGTGGCCGGCACCCTGTCCGGCAAAGGCCAGCACGAAGCCGAAGCCGAGCGCGGCATAGGCAGGTGCGACGGTGCGCAGATAGGTCGCCCCCTCGCGCAGCACGTCGGCATCATGGCTGAACAGCGCGAGCCATAGCGGCGGATGCAGCGCGACGAGGCCGCCGATCGCGCCGACCAGCGCGGCGCCGGTGAGCGCGCTGGCGAAGGCGATGTGGCGGGCCCGTGCGCCCTGGCCGGCGCCGACATTGATGCCGACCATGGTCAGGGTCGCCGTGCACAGCCCGAACAGGATCGGGATCATGATGTAGTCGAGTCGCGACGCAATGCCGTAGGCCGCGAGCTCAGCGGTTCCGAAGCGGCCCGCGAGCGCAGTCACCAGGATGACGGTGAGATTGACCAGCACGGCGTTGGCTGCGGTCGGCAGTCCGACCTTGAGGATGTCGGCGAACAGCCGGCGCTGCAGCGGCGTGATGCGGACATGCAGGCTGGAGCGCCCCGAGGCCATGTAGCGCACCAGCACCAGCATCGCCCCGCAATAATACAGCCCGAAGGCGATGCCGGCGCCGGCGATGCCGAGCCCCGGCAGCGGTCCGAGGCCGAAGATCAGGAGCGGCGAGGCCGGAATCATCACCAGCGCGCCGATCAGCGTGACCAGGGCCGGCACGCGCACATTGCCCGAGCCACGCAGCGCCGCCGCCTGAAGATTGACGATCCATACCGGGATCGCGCCCGCGAACAGATAGTTGGAATAGCTCAGCGCGGCGTCCAGCGCGCCGGCGCGGCCGCCCAGCGCATGATACAGCGCGGGGCCGAACAGCGCCGTCGCGAGCGTGAACAGCGCACCGGCGATCACCGCCAGGACGATGGCGTGGAAGG
>JBARNF010000495.1:0-5250 GCA_049802835.1 Bradyrhizobium sp. | reverse complement strand
CTATCGTCGCGCTCGCCAACAAGGAGTGCCTGGTGTGCGCCGGGACCTTGTTCATGCGCCGGGCCGCGGCCGCCGGCGCGACGGTGCTGCCGGTCGATTCCGAGCACAACGCCATCTTCCAGGCGCTCGGCGCCGGCAAGCGCGGTGACGTCCGGCGCATCATTCTGACGGCTTCCGGCGGTCCGTTCCGCTCCTGGTCGGCCGATGCGATCCGGAAGGCGACCCCGGACCAGGCCCTGAAGCATCCCAACTGGTCGATGGGCCCGAAGGTCACGATCGACTCGGCGACCCTGATGAACAAGGGGCTCGAGATCATCGAGGCGCATCACCTGTTCGAGCTGCCGCCGTCCGAAATCGACGTGTTCGTCCATCCCCAGTCGATCGTGCACGGCATGATCGAGTTTCGCGACGGCTCGATCGTCGCGCAGCTGGGGCCGCCCGACATGCGGGTGCCGATCGCTCATTGCCTCGCCTGGCCGCGGCGGATCGATGGCGCGAACCGTCTGCGGCTCGACCAGATGAAGAACTTGACCTTCGAAGAGCCCGACATGGAACGCTTTCCGGCGCTGCGCCTGGCGCGCCTGGCGCTCGAGGCGGGCGCCGGAGCCCCGACCGTTCTCAATGCGGCGAACGAGGTGGCGGTCGCCGAATTTTTGGGACGGCGGCTCGACTTCGCGGGCATTCCCGCGCTGGTCGAGGCCACGATCGCGGCCGGTCACGCGCGCGGGATCCTGCGCGAGCCCGCGGACATGGAGGAGGCCCTCGCCGTTGACCATATCGCGCGATCTTTGGCGCGCGACCTCTTGCCCGAAATCGCCGCAAAGGCAATTTAGTAAAGTCCTAGCAGCTTACCGCCGCGCTGCCGTCACGCCGGAAAGAGGGCCCGACCATGCTCGCGCAGATCAATACCTTGGGCCTCAGCTTCCTAGGCTACCTGGTTCCGTTCCTGTTCGTCCTCACCGTGGTCGTCTTCTTCCACGAGCTCGGACATTTTCTGATCGCCCGGCTGTGCGGCATCAAGGTCATGGTGTTCTCCCTCGGCTTCGGTCCGGAGCTGGCGGGCTTCAACGATCGCCATGGAACCCGTTGGAAAATCTCGGCCATTCCGCTCGGCGGCTATGTCAAGTTTTTCGGCGACGAGAACGCCGCCAGCGTTCCCGACCCTTCGGCCCTGGCCGCCATGAGCGACGAGGAACGCCGCAAGAGCTTCTTCGCTCAGCCCGTGGCCTCGCGGGCGGCGGTCGTTGCGGCGGGACCGATTGCCAATTTCCTTTTGGCCATCGCCATTTTTGCCGGCATCTTCATGTTCTACGGCAAGCAATCGACGACGGCGCGGGTGGACAGCATCCAGCCCGACAGCGCCGCTGCCGCCGCCGGTTTCCAGCCCGGAGACCTCGTGCTTTCGATCGACGGCCGGCCGATCGAGAGCTTTGCCGACATGCAGCGCATCGTCAGCACGAGCGCGGGACAAGCCCTGCAGATTCGCGTCGACCGCGGCGGCTCCCAGGTGACCCTCAAGGCGGTGCCGGCGCTCAAGGAGATCAAGGACAATTTCGGCAACGTCCATCGCGTGGGCGTGCTCGGGATCAGCCGGTCGATGGCGCCCGGCGACCTCAAGACCGAGCCGGTCGGTCCGGTGACGGCGGTGAAGCTCGGCGTGGAGGAAACCTGGTTCGTCATCGAGCGGACCATGGCCTATATCGGCGGCGTCGTAGTGGGACGCGAGGCGGCCGACCAGCTCGGCGGTCCGATTCGGATCGCGCAGGTCTCGGGGCAGGTGGCGACCGCCGGGTTCGTGGCGCTGATGCATCTCGCGGCGGTGCTGTCGGTCTCGATCGGATTGTTGAACCTGTTTCCGGTCCCGCTGCTCGATGGCGGTCACCTTCTGTTCTATGCCATCGAGGCGATCCGCGGCAAGCCGCTGTCCGAGCGCGCCCAGGAGGTCGGGTTCCGCATCGGGTTCGCGCTCGTGGTGATGCTTATGATTTTCGCAACTGTTAACGATATTCTTCATCTCACCGCGTCATAATGTGGCAACCATGTCGGGGTCGTCATAATGTCCCCACAGGGTCGCCATAATGTGTGACGGCATCGCAACTTACTGAGTCCAAGAGGGAATGAAGCGGCAGTCTCTGCTTGCGCGTCGGGGGAAAGGCGATACAAGCAGAATCGAGTTCGAGCCCGGTGGGGGGCGACCAGCGGGGAATTGGGGGCGCGTTGCGCATGGGGTTGGGCGTGGGGATTTTTCGAGTTGTTGCTAGCGTAGGGCTCGTGGCGGGCCAACTCCTGGTGGTCTCGCTCGCCGCCTCGGTGGGGACGTCGCAGGTCGCGATTGCCCAGCCGGCGTCGCAGATCGTGGTCGAAGGCAATCGCCGCGTCGAGGACGAGACCATCCGGTCGTATTTCCGCTTGAGCCCGGGCGAGCGTCTCGACGCCGCGAAGATCGATTCCGCCCTCAAAGCCCTCATCGCGACCGGCCTGTTCCAGGACGTGCGGATCACGCCCGCGGGCGGCCGGATCGTCGTCTCCGTGGTGGAGAATCCGGTGATCAACCGGGTCGCCTTCGAAGGGAACAAGAAGGCGAAGGACGAGCAGCTGTCCTCCGAGATCCAGTCGCGCGCCCGCGGCACCTTCTCCCGCGCCACGGTGCAGGCCGATGTCGCGCGCATCGTCGAGATCTACCAGCGCAGCGGCCGTTACGACGTGCGGGTCGAGCCGAAGGTCATCGAGCTTCCCAACGGCCGCGTCGACCTCGTGTTCGAGGTCAACGAGGGCGGCAAGACCGGCGTGGCGAAGATCGTCTTCGTGGGCAATCACGCCTATTCGGACATGCGCCTGCGCGACGTGATCAAGACCGGCGAGACCAACTGGCTGAGCTGGCTCAAGAGCAACGACATCTTCGATCCGGACCGCGTCGAGGTCGACCGCGATCTGCTGCGCCGCTTCTATCTCAAGAGCGGCTATGCCGACGTGCGGGTCGTGGCCGCGACCTCCGAATACGATGTGAGCCGGAAGGGCTTCATCATCACCTTCATGATCGAGGAGGGCGACCGGTACCGTTTCGGCAATGTCGACATCCAAACGTCCGTGACCACGATCGACGTCGGCCGGCTGCGCAGCCGCCTGCGCACGCGGCCGGGCAACGTCTACAATGCCGATGCGGTCGAGAAGACGGTCGAAGAGCTCACCATCGAGGTGGCCAAGCTCGGTTATCCGTTCGCCGCCATCCGGCCGCGCGGGGACCGCGATTTTCAGAACAGGATGGTCAACCTCGTCTTCGTGATGGAGGAAGGCCCGCACACCTATATCGAGCGCATCAATATTCGCGGCAATACGCGCACCCGCGACTACGTGATCCGGCGCGAGTTCGATATCGTCGAAGGCGACGCCTACAATCGCGCGCTGGTCGACCGGGCCGAACGCCGCATCAAGAACCTCAACTACTTCAAGACCGTAAAGGTCACCAACGAGCCCGGCTCGGCGCCGGACCGGATCGTGATCAATGTCGACGTCGAAGAGCAGTCGACCGGCGAGTTCTCCATCTCCGGCGGCTATTCGACCGCCGACGGTCTGATCGGCGAGGTGAGCGTCGGCGAACGCAACCTGCTCGGCCGCGGGCATATCGCGCGAGCTTCGGTCCAGTACGGCACCCGCGCGCGGGGATTCGAGCTGTCGTTCGTCGAGCCCTACCTGATGGGGCAGCGTCTCGCGCTCGGCGTCGACGTGTTCGCCAAGGAGACGACGACCGCGACCTACGTCTCCTATACGTCGAGCACGATCGGCGGCAATCTCAGGCTCGGCATTCCGATCACCGACAACATCTCCACGCAGCTGCGGTATTCGGCCTACCGCCAGGAGATCAAGCTGCCGGACTCGTTCAACAATTGTAACAATTTCAACCCGAACAGCCAGGGCAATCCGCCGACATTCCCGACGCCGAACGAGCAAGGCATGACCGATCCGGCGACCGGCCTGCCGTTCTCGATGAACTGCTACCAGGACGGCGAAGCGTCGATGGCGGTCCGCCGCGAGCTCGCCAACGGTCCGGTGTTCGTGTCGCTCGTCGGCTATACGCTGAGCTACAACACCGTCGACAACAACAAGAACCCGACCAACGGTCTTCTGCTGACGTTCGGGCAGGATTACGCGGGCGCCGGCGGCGACGTCAATTTCGTAAAGTCGACGGTGGACGCTCGGATGTACCACGAGCTTCTTCCCGACATCGTCAGCCTGTTTCGCGTCCAGGCGGGACACGCGACCGGATGGGGCGGCAAGGACCTGCGAATGCTCGACCACTTCCAGGGCGGGCCCAACATGGTGCGCGGCTTCACGCCGGCCGGGTTCGGTCCGCGCGACCTGACGCCGGGCACCAACAACGATGCGCTCGGCGGGTCGCTGTACTGGGCCGCCACGGTCGAAGTGCAGACGCCGCTGTTCTTCGCGCCGAAGGACTTCGGCATGCGCGCCGCGCTCTTCGCCGATGCCGGCCAGCTGCTGGATTACCGTGGACCGACCACCTGGCCCGAGCGCGCCCTGGTGATGAGCTGCCCGAATGCGCCTGCGAACGTTCCCTGCATCGGCGCCGGCGATACGATCCGCTCCTCGGTCGGCGTCGGCCTCATCTGGGATTCTCCGTTCGGTCCGCTGCGCTTCGATGTGGCTTATCCGCTCACCAAGGAGTGGTTCGACCACACGCAGATCTTCCGCTTCGGCGGCGGTACCAAGTTCTAGTCCCCGGGGCAGCTCTGCCGGCGTGCCGTCAGGACCGCCGATCGGTCCGCGCCATCTGCGCCGCCTCGATGGCCGGCGCAGAGCCGGTGTCTTGTCGGGGGACCGCGCTTGAAGCGTCATTTCGCGCTCGATCTGGATTTTGCCCGCGATCGGTCGCAAAACCGGCTTCCACTTTTGCCGCTCGCGCTCTAGAAAGCGCCTCGAGCGATAGACCAGGGCGGTTTCCGGTTCCGCGGGACCGGACTCTGCTCGAGTGACACGGGTGGCATGAGCGAGCCGTTCTTCTTCGATCCGGCGACATCCCTGACGATCGGGGAGATCGCGGCATTGACCGGGGCCGTGCCCGCCGAGGACGCGCCGCGCGACCGCCGCATCTGCAATGTCGCGACGCTCGACGGCGCCGGTCCCTCCGACCTCGCGTTCTTAGACAATCCGAAATATGCCGACGCGCTGCCGCGCACCCGGGCGGGCGCCTGCCTGATCGCACCGCGATTCGCGGCGAAGGCGCCGAAGGGCCTG
>JBARNF010000494.1:0-2675 GCA_049802835.1 Bradyrhizobium sp. | reverse complement strand
GTCCTCGGCTGTGCGGTGCTTGGCTGTGATGGCGCGCTGCGCGGTGCCGCCTGTTGCTGCGGCTGCGGGGTGGTCATCGCCGCCTGGCTGTCCCTGACGGGACGCCGGACCTGCTGTGACCGGGCTGCACGGGAGCGGCGGAAGCCCCAGGAGCGTGCGATCGACGGACCCGCGGTGTAGCCGACGACAGCACCGGCGACCGCCCCGACAGGCCCGAACACGACAGCGCCCGACAGCGCGCCCAGCGCAGCGTCACCGCCGCGACGCTCGTCGGCCAGCGCGGTCGATGCCGTCAATATAAACGCGAATGCCGTCGCGGCCAGCAGTCTGGTCATGAGATGTCCTTCCGTCGCATCGGCGTCCGAAATGAAGGACAAATGTGGCGATAAGAGCGCGGCCCGCAAAACCACGGCGAAGGTGGTCAGCTCCCGAGATCGAAGTTCCCAGCGTGTCTGGCGCGCCATTTGGGCCCAGGGCCGCGCATGTAGTGGCGCTCCGGGCGATATGGATCAGCCAGCCGCGCGACAAACCGCTTCAAGCGTGCGCGTAGCGTTGACAAGCTGCGGATTGCCGCCGTCGACATGGCGCATTGCTCCGTTCAGTGCATCCGGCCGAGCATCGAGGAGAACGGCATGGTAAAGATCTCCTCACCGAGATCGTCGGAGATGTGCAGCACCCACTCGCGCCAATCCTCGCTGCTTTCGGCCGAGATCAGCGCGTGCACGACGCGCGCCGCGTGGTCACGTGCTTCGGTGAGATCCACGACGGCGGTTCCATGCCGATCGATGAGGAACTCATCATCGTTGGAGCAGTGAAAAAACACCTGTGCCATGTCCGGCTCCTCAGTCGCGTCCGGCGAATCTCATTCACAAGTAGCAGCGCTGTACTGCGAGCGAAATCGGAACGATCACGTAAGGTAAATTACGGGCACAGTGTGTGACTTTGGAACCAGCCGCGCCGTGATCCAGGTCACGCAAGCGCATCGGGAGGGAACGCCTCGGCGCCGACGAAGTTGTTGCCAAATCCTCAAAAGTCCTGGCGCAACAGGAGCACGGCATGATGTCTGAAACCCAGATCCATGTGATCGCGCGGCAGATGCTCGAAATGCACGGTGCCGCAGCCATTGCGCAGGCTGCGCAGAAGGCGCAGGTGTGCGAGAGCAAGGGCCAGCCCGACGAGGCCAGGGAATGGCGCCACATTGCCGACGCCATGAAGATGATGCGTGGGCCGCATCAGAGCTGACTGAATATTGCCACCGGCCGGCCGCACGATACGCGGCACCGGGCCGCGACTCTGACGCAGCGGGACCTCGGATTCGCCCGTCAAGGGTCGCGATGCGGAATCTCATCCTGGTTTCCGACCCAATTCCCACGCATGAATCAGGCAAGATGATTCGGCAGCGGATTCGCCGTAACGCGGCGGTGCCGGCGCGATCGCAGCCTCAGGGATATTGCCATGGTCTTTTTCAAGCGTGAGCTGAGTCCGGTCGAGATCTTCGAACGTGCGCTGAAGGACAAGCAGGCGACGCGGCAGAAGCTCACGGAGCGCCTCCTCGTTGCCGAGAGGGCGCTCGACGAGAAGCGCTTGGTGGCCGAGCGGCTGGCGAAGGCAGGGGCCAGCAACGGTCAGCTCGATCGCGCCGAAGCGAAGATGCAGGCGGTCGAGCAGAAGGTGAAGGCGCTGCGGGCATCGGTCGCCGAATGCGACGAGCAGATGGTGCTGGCGGAGCGTGCACTCGCCGACGCGGTGGCGCAGCGCGACCGCGATCGTGCGGCCAACGAAATCGAGTCGGTGGCGGCTGCGATCGAGCAGGCGGTGCCGCGCTTCGAGATCGGCGCGGCGGCGCTGGTCGATGCCGTGACGCGCGGCCGCGCGGCGCTGAATGAGGCCAGTCGCTTCGCTGCCGATGTCGACGACATCCGGCGCGAGGTGCTCTCGGCTGCCGAGCTGATCTGTTGGGAACTGCGTGCCGCGGCAACCCGTGCGCGGGCCGGCAACATCAATGTGGCGTTGCTGGCGCCACCGGAGGCCAAGCTGTTGCCCGCGCCCGAGACCGACCGGCAGATGATCTATACGCTGAACCCGCTGACTTGGCGGGAAGGCGAGGAGGTCAAGCGCGTCGCCGCCTTCACCATGGCCGCGTTGCCCAAGACGCTGCTGCCGCTGGCGCTGGCGCACCAGCATGTCGACTATCTGAATGCGCGGCGGGTTCAGACCCTCATCCATGTTCACGGCAGTGGGCAGCAGCAGGCCGAGCCGATGCCCGACGATCCCGCTCTGGTCGATCTCGACGCGCTTGGTGTGCAGGCGGAGGAAAGCCCGCGGGCCGATGTTGCCTGACGATGGCTGCGGCGCTGCCGCCCCTGCGTGAGCGTACCGGCACGGGTCTGATGAAGCTTGGATGGCCGGCCGCGCTGCTGCTGATTGGCATGAGCGTGTCGCACGCCGAAGACCTCGATGCCGGCAAATCCGGCGCGCGGCTGTTTGCCGATAGCTGCGCCGCCTGCCATCGCTCACCCCGCGGACTTGCCAAGGGCCGTTTCCGCCTGACCCTGTATCTGTTCCTGCAGCAGCATTACACCAGCAGCGCGGACGCCGCGTCCGCGTTGAGCACCTACCTGCAGTCAGTCGACACGCCGGCCGGCAAGCCCGCGCAGTCCAGCGCACGCGTTCGG
>JBARNF010000493.1:0-5647 GCA_049802835.1 Bradyrhizobium sp. | reverse complement strand
CCGTCGCGGGCCTGGCCCAGCGCAACCCGCATGATCTCCTCGGTGATGCCCTCGATCTTGATGTCCATCTGCAGCGAGGTGATGCCGCTCTCGGTGCCGGCGACCTTGAAGTCCATGTCGCCGAGATGGTCCTCATCGCCGAGGATGTCCGACAGCACGGCAAAGCGCTTGTCCTCGAGAATGAGGCCCATCGCGATGCCCGCGGTCGGCCGCTTCAACGGCACGCCGGCGTCCATCAGCGCCAGCGAGGCGCCGCAGACCGAGGCCATCGATGAGGAGCCGTTCGACTCCGTCACCTCCGACACCACGCGTGTGGTGTAGGGGAACTCGTGGTGCGGCGGCAGGACCGGGTGGATGGCGCGCCAGGCCAGCTTGCCATGGCCGATCTCGCGACGCTTGGTGCCGCCGAGCCGACCGGTCTCACCGACCGAGTAGGGGGGGAAGTTGTAGTGCAGCAGGAACGTCTCTTTGTAGGTTCCCGACAGCGCGTCGATGTACTGCTCGTCCTCGCCGGTGCCGAGCGTGGTCACGACCAGCGCCTGGGTCTCACCGCGGGTGAACAACGCCGAACCGTGGGCACGCGGCAGCACGCCGACCTCACAGACGATGTTGCGCACGGTCTTGGCGTCGCGGCCGTCGATGCGCTTGCCGGTGTCCAGGATGTTCCAGCGAACGATCTTGGCTTCCAGCTCCTTGAACACGCCGGAGACGCGGAGCTTGTCGTATTTCGGCTCGGCGCCTTCCGGGAAGAAGTGCGCCATCACCTTTTCCTTGACGGCGCTGACGGCGGCGTAGCGCTCCTGCTTGACCGGGATCGCATAGGCCTTGCGCAGGTCCTGCTCGGCGATGCCAAGCATCTCCTTCTCGATCGTGCCGTTGTCGACGATCGCGACGTCGCGCGGCTCCTTGGCGGCCTTTTCGGCGAGATCGATGATCGCGTTGATCACCGGCTGGAAGTGGCGGTGCCCGAACATCACGGCGCCGAGCATGATGTCCTCGTTCAGCTCCTTGGCCTCCGATTCCACCATCAGCACCGCGTCCGAGGTACCGGCGACGACCAGGTCGAGCTGGGTGTCGGCCATCTCGTCGAGGGTCGGATTGAGGATGTATTCGTCATTGGCGAAGCCGACGCGGGCCGCGCCGATCGGGCCCTTGAACGGCACGCCCGACAGCGTCAGCGCGGCTGAGGCTGCGACCAGCGCCACGATGTCCGGATCGTTCTCCATGTCGTGCGACAGCACGGTCACGATGACCTGGGTCTCGTTGCGCCAGGCGTCGACGAACAGCGGGCGGATCGGGCGGTCGATCAGGCGGGAGACCAGCGTCTCCTTCTCGGTCGGACGGCCCTCGCGCTTGAAATAGCCGCCGGGGATGCGCCCCGCAGCGTAGGTCTTTTCCTGATAGTCGACGGTCAGCGGCAGGAAGTCGACGCCCTCGCGCGGCGATTTGGCGGCGACGACAGTCGCGAGCACGACGGTCTCGCCATAGGTGGCGACGACAGCGCCGTCAGCCTGGCGCGCGATCTTGCCGGTTTCCAGCTTGAGGGGACGTCCACCCCAGTCGATCTCGACGGAATGCTTGGTAAACATTGGTATCTTCTTTCATGAGATGATCGAAGGAAGACCCCCAGAAACAAAAAAACCATGCGCAAGATGGCAGGACGCTGGATTGCGATCAGCGCCCTGCGATCCTGCCATGGTTTTCTTATTTCGGATGGCGTCCATCCTTCTCGTCGTACGGGCGTCTTGCCCGTGACGCCCAGCGGCCGGATTGCTGCTGAGGCGTACTACACAGTCTGGGCGGGCTCGGCCGAAACGCCTATCCGCTTCTTTCCGGACTCCAGCCAGACTACAAGATCACGGACTCGCGAACGCCGCGCGGGCGGCATTCCCGAGACCCTGTCGATAACGCGCGCGAAACCGCGCGTGTCCATTCCAATCAAAAGCTCAACGGCGAATGTTGTGCTTCTCGAGCAGCGCCTTGTAGCGCGCCTCGTCGGTCCTCTTCAGGTAGTCCAGCAGCGAACGGCGGGTCGAGACCAGCTTCAGGAGGCCGCGGCGGGAGTGGTTGTCCTTGCCGTGGGTCTTGAAATGGCCGGTCAGGTTGCTGATGCGTTCCGACAGGATCGCAACCTGGACCTCGGGAGAGCCGGTGTCGCCGGCCTTGGTAGCACTTGCCTTGATGATTTCCGCCTTGCGCTCTGCGGTAACCGACATCGTCAGTCTCTTTCGTTGCGACCGGAGCTGGCAGTCAGTCCGGTCAGGTTGAACACGCGCTTGGGGATGAGTTCGCCATTGCCAATTTCGGCAAGCGCCAGAAGGCGGCCTGCGACCGTGACATAGACTGTGCCGCTAGTATTGGGCGCATCCCGTCCGCGCAACAAAACGGCTTGGCCCCGATGGAGCCTTGCCGCATCAGCCCGTGTGACGGCCAGTGCCGGGATGTCGTCCAGCGCGGTCTCAACGGGCAAAAGCGCGTCGGCGAGGCTACCCTCGCCGGACGCGGCTCTATTACACAAAGCCTCCAATTGTTCCAGCGGAATCATGTCGTTCTCGGTAAACGGACCCACCAGGGTCCGCCGGAGCGCGCTGATATGGCCGTAACAGCCCAGGATTCGGCCCATGTCACGGGCGAGCGCCCGCACATAGGTTCCCTTGCCGCATTCGGCCTCGAAGACCGAATGCGACGGATCCGGCTGGTCGACGAGGGTCAGCTCGTGGATTTCGACCGGCCGGGGCGCCAGTTCGACCACCTCGCCGTCGCGGGCGAGGTCATAGGCGCGCTCGCCCTGGATCTTGATCGCGGAATAGCGCGGCGGAGTCTGCTCGATCCGGCCGGTAAATTGCGGCAGCAGGGCGCGAATCGCCTCGACGTCCGGCCGCTGCGTGCTGGTCTCGACGGCGCGGCCCTCGGTGTCGTCGGTGTCGCGCTCCTCGCCCCAGCACACCGTGAAACGGTAGCGCTTGCGGCCGTCCATCACGAACGGGACGGTTTTGGTGGCCTCGCCGAGTGCAATCGGAAGACCGCCCGAGGCGAGCGGATCGAGCGTGCCGGCGTGGCCGGCGCGCTTGGCCTGGAACAGGCGCTTGACGACCGCAACGGCCTGCGTCGAGGTCATGCCGATCGGCTTGTCGAGCACGACCCAGCCATGGATGTCGCGGCGATCGCGGCGCGGCTGGTTGCCCTGGCCGTTTCCTTGGCGCTGCTTGTTGCGCGGATCGTTGTTGTCGCGCGGCGGGCGTCCGTCGGCAGAGTGGATCGTCTTGACGGCGGTCGTTTCGGCGCTCAGCGCATCGACAGTGCCGGTTTCGGGGGGGATGGTCATCAGCTCTCTTCCGAATCCGAATTGAGGTCTCTCTGCACCGCGGGTGTTCGCAGTAATTTCTCGATCCGTTCCGCTTCGTCGAATCGTTCGTCGACGCGGAAGCGGATGTCAGGTGCAAATTTCAGGTTAACGCGCCGCGCGATGTCGCCGCGCAGGAACTTCTTGTTGCGCTCCAGCGCCGTGAGCACGACGTCCGTGTCCTGTCCGCCGAGCGGCATGATGTAGATGGTAGCGAGCTTCAGGTCGGGCGACATGCGGACTTCGGGCACCGTAATGATGTGTCCCTCCAGGTCCGGATCGTGCACGCTACCTTGGCTGAGAATGTCGGCGACAGCGTGACGCACGGTCTCGGCGACGCGCAGCTGGCGCTGCGAACCGCCTGAAGCCGAGCTTCCCCTCTGGTGATGGCGAGGCATTGTTTCAAAATCCAATGAATCATCGCCCGGCGTGGCACGGGTGATGGAGGTCATTCTGGTTGAGTTCGACGACGCTTCGATTCGTTCAAATGAGGCTTGCGAGACCCGTCCGTGGACGGGCTCGCAGCTCAATCAAAAGACAGCGCTCTGTAGGATTCGGACTTACAGCGAGCGCTGGATGGTCTCCACGCGGTAACACTCGATGACGTCGCCGACACGCATGTCGCCGTAGTTCTCGAAGGCCATGCCGCATTCCTGGCCGGACTGGACTTCCTTCACTTCGTCCTTGAAGCGCTTCAACGTCGACAGCTTGCCCTCGTGAACCACGACGTTGTCGCGGATCAGGCGGACATTGGCGCCGCGCTCCACGGTGCCGTCGGTGACGCGGCAACCCGCGACCTTGCCGACCTTGGAGATGTTGAACACCTCCAGGATCTGCGCATTGCCGAGCATGGTTTCGCGAAGCGTGGGAGCCAAGAGACCGCTCATCGCCTTCTTCACGTCATCCACGAGGTCGTAGATGATGTTGTAGTAGCGGATCTCGATGCCGTTGCGCTTGGCGAGCGCGGCCGCTTCCTTGTTGGCGCGGACGGAGAAGCCGATGATCGCGGCGTTGAAGCCTTCGGCCAGCGTGACGTCGGACTCGCTGATGCCGCCGACGCCGGCATGCAGGATGCGGGCGGCGACCTCGTCGGTGCCGAGCTTCTCCAGCGAGCCGAGAATGGCTTCCAGCGAGCCCTGCACGTCGGCCTTGATGACCAGCGGGAATTCCTTGCGACCCGCGGTCTTCAGCTGCGACATCATCTGTTCGAGCGAGCCGCGCATGCCTGAGACGCTGGCTGCGGCATTCTCGCGCTTCTGGTGGGCGCGGTAGCTCGTGACCTGGCGGGCGCGGGCTTCGCTCTCGACCACGGCAAGGCGGTCGCCGGCTTCCGGCGGGCCGTTGAAGCCGAGCACCTCGACCGGCACCGAAGGTCCGGCCTCGGTCAGGGTCTCGCCCTGGTCGGAAATCAGCGCGCGGACGCGGCCCATTTCGGCGCCGGCGACGATGATGTCGCCGACCTTGAGGGTGCCGCGCTGAACCAGCACGGTCGCCACCGGACCGCGGCCACGATCGAGCTTGGCTTCGATCACGGTGCCTTCGGCCGGACGGTGCGAGTTGGTCTTGAGGTCGAGGATGTCGGCCTGCAGCGCGATCATTTCCAGCAGGCGGTCGAGATTGGTCTTGTTCTTGGCGGAAACCTCGACGTCGACCACCTCGCCGCCCAGCGATTCGACCTGAACCTCGTGCTGCAGCAGCTCGGTGCGGACCCGCTCGGGGCGGGCATCCGGCTTGTCGATCTTGTTGATCGCCACGATCATCGGCACCTTCGCCGCCTTGGCATGGTTGATGGCCTCGATCGTCTGCGGCATGACGCCGTCGTCGGCGGCGACCACCAGCACCCCGATGTCGGTGACCTTGGCGCCGCGGGCGCGCATGGCGGTGAACGCGGCGTGGCCGGGCGTATCGATGAAGGTGATCTTCTTGCCCGAATCGGGCGCAGTGACCTGATAGGCGCCGATGTGCTGGGTGATGCCGCCGGCTTCGCCCGAGACCACGTTGGCGTGGCGCAGCGCGTCGAGCAGCGAGGTCTTGCCGTGGTCGACGTGGCCCATCACGGTGACGACCGGGGAGCGCGGCTCGGTATCGCCGGAATCGTCGACGACATCGAACAGGCCTTCCTCGACGTCGGAGGCGGCCACGCGCTTGACGGTATGGCCCAGCTCCTCGGCGATCAGCTGCGCGGTGTCGGCGTCGATCACGTCGGTGATCTTGTGCATCGCGCCCTGCCGCATCAGCAGGCGGATGACGTCGACCGCGCGCTCCGACATGCGGTTCGCCAGTTCCTGGATGGTGATCGCTTCC
>JBARNF010000492.1:0-2380 GCA_049802835.1 Bradyrhizobium sp. | reverse complement strand
GGCACGCGGCTCTCGCTGTTCGATTGCCTCACCTGCGACAAGTGCATCCCGGTCTGCCCCAACGACGCGAATTTTGTTCTCTCGATCCCCAAGGGGGAGATCGCGATGGAGCGCCTGGTGCGGAACGGCGCCGGCTGGACCACCGAGCCGGCCGGCATCATCGCGCTCGACAAGCCGTGGCAGATCGGCGTGTTCGCCGACGCCTGCAACGAATGCGGCAATTGCGACGTGTTCTGTCCCGAGGACGGCGCACCGTATCTCAGCAAGCCGCTCTTGTTCGGCAGCGTCGCCGCCTGGCGCGCGGCGCAGCGCGACGGCTTCGCCTTCGAGAAGGCCGGAGACGGCGTGCGCGTGCACGGCCGGATCGACGGGCGCGCGGTGTCGGTCGAGGGCGACGGCAGCGTGCGCTATCGCGGCGCGGGCTTCGACCTGCTTCTCGATCCGAAAAATCCGGCCGGCAGCGCCGAGGGGACGGCCGAGGGCCCGGTCGATCTCACGCCGCTCAAGATCATGGAGCTGATCCGCACCGCCGTGACCGCGCCGGACGCCGTCAATTACATCAGCGCGGCGCTGGCCGAGCAGACATCGACGTAAGCCCTATCGAGGACCAAGCCATGGCCTACATGATCGTCCCCTCACTGTGCACCGCGTGCGGCGCCTGCGAGTTCGAGTGCCCGAACACGGCCATCAGCATGGCGGGCGACGTCTACGCCATCGACGCCTCCAAGTGCCAGGAATGCAAGGGCGAGTACGACACCCCGCAATGCGCCAAGGTGTGCCCGGTCCCCGACACCTGCGTGCCGATGGAGTGACGGCGCCACGCGTTCGCTCGTGGACCTGATGTAAAGACCGCGTCGCTCGGAAAACGCAGCGTCGTCCGTCATCATGCTCTCGAGGCGCGGATTTCGCTCCGCTCAGCCGGGGCGCGGTATCTCATTATGCTTGAAAGCTATATGACCCTGTGCTATATGACCAGGTGCGGGGGAATGGCTTGCGGATATTCAAAACCAAGAGCTTCGGGCGCTTTCAGCGCAAGGAAGGGATGGGCGACGGGTCGTTGTCCGAGGCGATCAAGCGGGCCGAGCGCGGACTGATCGACGCCGATCTCGGACATGGGCTCATCAAGCAACGGGTGGCCCGCCCGGGCGAGGGCCGACGCGGCGGGTTCCGCACCGTGGTTGCCTATCGGGCCGCAGAGCGGGCCGTGTTCCTGTTCGGCTTTGCGAAAAGCGATCAAGCAAACCTCGGCGCGGCCGACGAGAGGATTTTGAAGGATTACGGGGCGCTGCTGCTGGCGCTCGATGCGGGCGGAATCGACACGATGACGACCGGGCGCGAGTTGACGGAGGTGGCGTACGATGAAGAAACCTAAGTACCGGAGCGAGGTCGCTGCGGCCGTGCACGAAGGCGTGCGCGGCATGCATCGGCTCGGCCTGGTCGACAAGAAGACCATGCGGGACTTCGATGTGCGCTGCCTGACCGCGGTCGAAGATTTGTCGGCCGAGGATATCCGGGCGTTGCGCGAACGCGAGGGCGTGAGCCAGTCGATTCTCGCCCGCTGCCTGAATGTGACCACCAACTATGTCAGCCAGCTCGAACGCGGCGCAAAGCGGCCACGCGGGGCAACCCTCAAGCTGCTGTGGCTGATCCGAAACAAGGGGATCGAGGGGGTGCTGTAATAACGATAGGTCGCAAATAGGCCGCGTGGAGCGAGGCGGAATGCGCGTGACGTGCGGCGAGGCCGCCCCGGAGGCGCTTCGCTTACCCGGCTACGCTTGCTCCCTGTGTACGGCTGGCGTGAGCCCCCGCGCTTGCCAATCCGATTATTCGATTCCAGTCTTGGCTCCGTTCAACCGGCACATGCCCGCGAATGGAGTCTGAAATGGCTGCGAACGATCGCCCCCTGGTCACCCGCAAAGGTCACGAGCACGGCAACACGAGTCAATCCGGCGGCTTGAAGCTCATGACCGGGGTCGGACCGCAGCATACGCCGGCGACGAAAATCTGGTTCGGCAAGGCGAGCAACCCGCCCGGCTTCCGCTCGCTGCCGCACCACCATGGCGAGGCCGAAACCGGCGCCTATGTGCTGGCGGGCCGCGCCCGCGTCTACTTCGGCAAGGACTACCAGGACTACGTCGATCTGTCGGAGGGCGATTTCATGTTCGTTCCGCCGTTCATCCCCCATCTCGAAGTCAACATGAGCACGACGGAAGAGCTGTGGTGGCTCGCCTGCCGCACGCCCGAGAACATCGTGGTGAACCTGCCCGATGTCGAGGACTCTCTCCTCGCAGGCTACCGCCGGGCGTGACGCCTCGGCCGGTCACACCTTGGTGTCGAGCAGCGCTTTCACTTTGGTCTGCATCTCCGCCTTGGTCCGCTT